>DRKO01000322.1 GCA_011051745.1 Chloroflexota bacterium
CGGGCAGACGGGGGCGAAGGCCCCTACCGGGTGACATACCACCCGGCCCCCGATTTCTCGCCCGCCTGGACAACAGAGCCCGGAGGGCGCGATCTGGCGTATGTCTCCTGGCGAGAGGGGAACCAGGACATCTACATCCTGTCGCTGGACGATCCGAGCGAGGATCGGGCGGTCAACCTCACAAGCACCCCTGAGATCAACGAGAATGCACCAGCCTGGAGCCCGGATGGAACTCTGCTCGCTTACAGCACCGTCGAGGACGGCGTTCCGCTAGTCTATGTAAGCGACACTACAGGGGCGGATGAGTCCCCTCTCCTTGTCGGTCAGGGGCAGTCCCCTGCCTGGTCTCCCGACGGCAGCAACCTGATATTCACGTCCGGGTATCCAGAGAACAACCGGTTGTTGAGCGGTCAGTTCGGGGCGTGGGACACCTCCGTTCAGGCTTTCGCCCTGCCCTCTACAGCATCCGATCCCGACTGGTCCGGTGCTGTGCTGCCCGCTGCGCCTCAGGGGAGCCTTGCCTTTGCTGCGACCGCGCCTATCCAGCCAGCCTACGAGGAAGCCATCCTCCCCCCCGAAGGTGCAGAGGGTCTCTATCGCCTGATCAACATAGAAGGTGTTGTTGCGGAAGCCCCCTGGCTGAGCGATCGAGTGGATGACTCGTTCGTTGCACTCAAGGATTACGTTAACCAGGCCGCCGGATGGGACTTCCTGGGCCGACTGGATGAGGTCTGGTGGCCGCTTGACCGCCCTGTCGAGCCGGGGCAGGACCCCCGCAACTGGCACAAAGCCGGGCGGGCGTTTGACATTGCTCAGGCATATAACCAGGGGGAGCCGCCTCAGATCGAACTGGTTCCTGAACAGATCGGGCCGGATCTCTACTGGCGTCTGTACATACGCTGTGCCCTTCAGGACGGCTCGCAGGGGGAACCGTTGAGGCAGTTACCCTGGGACTTTGCCGCGCGGACGAGCGGAGACGTGGCCGCCTACGAAGCGGGTGGACGTTACCGCGATGCCATTCCATCCGGGTACTACGTGGACTTTACGCGCATCGCTCAGGTGTTTGGGTGGCAGCGGGTCCCGTCCGATAGCTCATGGCGCTACAACTGGCCCGGCGTCCTCTACTGGCAGTACGAGAATCACGGGGGCCTCGACTGGTGGGATGCCATGCTGGAGCTATATCCCGAAGCGACTCTCCGGCAGGCGCTCAACGCGCCAACGCCCGCCCCGACGGTCATACCGCCCACGCCATCTCCTCCCGCTGTTGAGGAGACCCCTACGCTCGCCCCAACGCCTACATCGCCACCCGCGATCAGAAGGTAGAAGCCGGAGGGAGCATGCGCCGTCCACGAGGTTCCAGCCTGCTGATCGCTCTGGGGATCATGGGAACACTGGCCCTGATCACCTATACTGCGATCCGGTTTGCCAGCAATGATAGGTCATCCCTGCTTCTCCTCACACCGGTGAGGGCCGCTTCCACTCCCGGAGCGGAGGATGCCTCGCCTTCATCCCGCACCCGCGCTCTGCTCATTGCTACAGCGCCGTCGGCGACGGCGACATCTCTGGAGCCTGGGCAGCCCACTACCCCGTCCCCTACCCCGCAGGCTGCCTACGCCGGGCAGCTTCAGGCCCCCGTCCCCCAGCACACTCCTCTGGCCGGAGGGGCGTTGTCGGAAGACTGGAACCCCCCACCGCTTGAAGTCCCTCTTGCACGCCACCCCTTCGACCACTACTGGCTGATCCGTCCTGTTGCGTCCAGTCACAACAACGCGGGGCTGTCCTACTATCCGTATGGCTCAAACGGCCCCGGCGACAACCTCCGGATCCATCACGGGATCGACCTGGCAAACCCGATCGGTGTAGAAGTCTATGCTGCTGCCGACGGCACAGTCATATGGGCAGATCGAGGGCACTTCAACGAGTACGAGAGTATCACCGCCTACGGGAACACCATTGTTATCGAGCATGACTTCGGGTATAGAGGCCAGCCCGTTTACACACTTTATGCTCACCTTTCCGCCTTGCTGGTCACACCCGGCCAGCGCGTCCAGAGCGGGCAGGTGATCGGGCTGATCGGCAATACGGGGCAGGTCAGCGGCCCGCACGTTCACTTTGAAGTGCGTGTCGGGCGTGATTCCTACTACGCTGTCCGCAATCCTGACCTCTGGATGGCTCCCTACGCAGGGACGGGAACGATCGCGGGGATGATTGCTCTGGAAGATGGGGAGCCGCTGTACGACGCGCCGATCACGTTGATCAACCTGGCTACCGGTCAGGTTGTGCGTCGCACAACCACCTACGCCGGATTCGGTGTCAACCCCGATGACCGGTGGAATGAGAATTTCGTCATCCCGAATGTTCCGGCTGGCCACTATCTGGTTACCAGTCATTACAACGACCTGATCTGGTCGGGTGAGGTGGAGGTACTGGTCGGGATGACAAACTGGGTGGACATGGAGCATGGCACCGCTGAGGATGAGCCGCTGCCAGCTTATCTGGACCCGGAGCACCCAGAAGGAGAGGAAAGCCCTTCGGCTCCATAGAAGCCAGAAGAGCCAGAGCACACAGCTTCTCACAGAGATTGCAAACCGCAGGAGCGCTGATCTATACTGAATTTGAGAATGGCGTTGCTGCCGGAGAGGCCGGCAGCGGCAAGATGCACCTGTGGCCGGATGAACTCCCAGGGGGTTCAAAACCGCTATTGCGGAAGCTGATAGGGATGTACTGGTAAAAAGATGATGTTGACTTTTGAAGAGTTTGTGGCTCTTCTGCCCGATCTGCCTCCCCACGAACGGAATCTCCTCAAACGTGCCTATGAATTTGCCCGGCAGGCACACGAGGGGCAGAAGCGCTGGTCCGGGGAGGACTATTTCGTCCACTGCGTCGAGGTCGCCCGCATCCTGATTGACCTGGGGCTTGATACGGCTGTCATAGCGGCGGGCCTGCTCCACGATGTCGTAGAAGATAATCCCGACATCTCACCGGAGGACATCCGGCAAGAATTCGGCGACGAGATCGCCCGGCTGGTGGCCGGTGTGACAAAAATGGAGCGGCTGCCCTTCAAAGCCGAGGACGGCACGCGGAGCCATCCCCGTGACCGTGAGGCGGAATACCTCCGAAAAACCCTCCTCACCATTGACGATGACGTCCGCGTCATCCTGATCAAGCTGGCTGACCGCCTCCATAATATGCGCACTCTTGGGCATCTCCCGCGGGAGAGTCAGATACGTAACGCCCGCGAAACGATGGAAATTTTCGCTCCTCTGGCCGGGCGGCTGGGAATCTGGCAGATCAAGTGGGAACTGGAAGACCTGGCGTTTCGCTATCTGGAGCCGGAACGTTACAAGAAGATCGCCAGCCTGATCGCCGAGCGGCGGGCCGACCGTGACTACTACGTTGACCAGATCGTCCGGCGCCTCAAGGGGCTGCTGGAGAAATACGGCATTCAGGCCGAAGTGACGGGGCGCTCCAAGCACATCTACAGCATTGCCCGCAAGATGGAGCGTAAAGGGCTCCCCTTCGACCAGATTTTCGACGTTCGGGCCATCCGTGTGATCGTCCCCGATGTGTTCACCTGTTATCAGGTGCTCGGAATTATTCACCAGACATGGCGCCCCATTGCAGGTGAGTTCGACGACTACATCGCCGCCCCCAAGGATAACTTCTACCAGTCCCTCCACACGGCGGTTATTCTGGAGGATGGCAAGACTCTGGAAGTCCAGATTCGGACGCCGGAGATGCACGCTAACGCTGAATACGGCATCGCGGCCCACTGGCGCTACAAAGAGAACGAAAAGGGTCACGATGAAGCCTACGAACGCCGCATTCAGTACCTCCGGGAGATGATAGAGATCGGGCGCGGCGTTGACGACGCCAGCGAGTTCATCGAACTGATGCGCAGCGACGTTTTCCGCGATCGCGTCTACGTCTTCTCCCCCCGGGGA
>DRKO01000323.1 GCA_011051745.1 Chloroflexota bacterium
GAAGCGCACCGCTCCTCGCTCAAGCGCGGCCACTTCATCGGAGATCACCAGCAGGTCAGCGCCGCACCTGTGCATGGCCTCCAGCAGGTTGAAAACGTCGCCAAAGGTTGAGCCGCCCGGCACAACAAAGAGGGCCGGGAAATTGGCCTCAACCAGCGCAAACGGCCCGTGCCGGAAATCCGCCGACGAGTACGGCTGGAGGGGCAGGTAGACGATCTCGGCCAGTTTGAGCGCGATCTCAAAGGCCGTCGCATAGTTATAGCCGCGCCCGATCACCACGCCCTGCTCGGCGTGCAGCCAGCGCTCAGCCGCCCGCAGCGCGGGTTCGGCGGCCCGGTCAAGCGTCGTCTGCACCGCCTCAGGCATGCGCTGGAGCGCCTCTGTGCGAGCCCCGTCATCGCTCAGGGCAGTTGAGAGGAGCGCCAGCACGGCGAGCTGGGCGGTGTAGGTCTTGGTCGCGGCCAGCGAACGCTCTTCGCCTGCCTCCAGAAACAGACAGTGCTCAGCCGTCGCGGCCAGCGGAGAGTCGGGATAGTTGGTGATCGCGAGCGTTAGAGCACCCTGTCTCCGCCCCTCCTCAACCACCTTCACAATGTCAGGCCCCTGCCCGGATTGCGAGATGCCGATCACCAGCGCATTCTGCAGGCGGGGCGGCTGCTGATAGAGCGTGAACAGCGAAGGGGTCGCCAGCGCAACGGGCAGGCGATTGTGTGCCCCGAACAGGTACTGAGCGTACCGCGCCGCGTTATCGCTGCTCCCCCTGGCGGCGATCAGGATGTACTGGATACCCCGCTCGCGGATGGCCCTGGCGAGCTTACGCGCCGCTTCGGCCTGGGAGTCGATCAGGCGGGCCAGAACAGCCGGTTGCTCCCGAATCTCCTGCTCAAGAAGGGTCATAAGCTTTCGCCGTTCATCTCATCTTCATGAGACTTCTCATAAGTAATTGTATCGTACCGGGCCACGAGATCAGGTAATCCCACACGGCGACATCCTGCCCGCCGAAGCGGTACTTGTATGCCTCATCCCCTCGCAGGAAGTCGTAGGCCTCTCGTCCCTGCTCGATCGCATGGCGGATCGTGTAGGCCACCAGCAGAAAGCCCGCTCCCAGCCTGGGGAAGCGCCGGAAGTCGAAGCCGGAGTTGTATACCAGAATGCGGTTGTTGACATCGAAGTTGAAGAGGGCTGCCGCCTCCTGCCCGCCGACGGTCAGGAAGGCCAGTTGCAGTGCTCCGCGCGCGGCAGCTTCCCGCGCCACCGCGTGGAAGAACGCCGCCATCTCTTCCGTCATGAATGCCGCTTTGTCTGGATGGCTGGCCCGCATCAGCCGGATGAAGATATCAACGGCCTTCGGCAGATCGCCTTCCGGGTCCGCGATGTACCACCCGATCTCAGGGTTCGCCTCCGCAAGGCGCAGCCGCCGACGAAGTTCATGGCGGTGCTTGCGGTCAAGCTGTGCCAGATAGGCTTCCCACGTATCGGGCAGAGGAACAACCGGGCAGACATCCTGCTGCCGTTCCCGTATCCAGAAGCCGTGCTTCTCCGCCGCAGAGCGCAGCGCGGCCCGCGTGGGGGATCGCTCATGGATACTGCACAGATGCAGCTCATGCCAGGCCGGAGTGGAAGGACCGCAGAGGAAATCTAGAGCGGCCCCCAGCACCGCTTCGGTGTCCTCCGCTGCACAGATGATGTCCAGATAGTCCCCGACCTCAACACAGCCCAGCAGGGTAAATCGTCCCGCCCGCAGGCTCAGGGGCACAATGCCTGTCAGCCTGTTCCCCTCTCCACAAACCGCCAGCAACCACAGTTCGCCCCGCCCCAGATGTCGCCACCAGGCCCGTTGCCAGCCCAGCGTCAGGAAGATCGACTCGCGCAGCGCAACCCGCGCCACCAGCTCATCCCACTGTTCGCTCAACGGGTCAAAGCTATGATACGCGACAACGCGCATACTGCCTACGCCTCAGGCCATATCTTCGCCAGAATGCTCTTCGCCTGATCGTAGCTACTCACCAGATGGTTCAGCATCATGGCGCGGAGCGCTTTAGGGTAGGATTTCTCTACGATGGCTTCGACCCAGAGCATCTCGAAGGTGGCGTTAGTCAGCAGCATGGCTTCCAGATCGGGGGTCAGACCCCCATCATAGGCCAGCGGCAGGAACCCGTCCCGCCGCACCACACACGGAACTTCCACAATCGCCTGAGGCGGCAGGAAGGGGAGCGCCGTGCCGTTCGTCACGTTCACCACGAAGACCTTCCCGCTGTCGTTCGCGTGGGCCAGCATCACAGGCACGACGATCTCCCGATACCAGTGTGCGCCGCGCTTCTCCAGGCTTTCCGGCTTGTGATCCAGCTCCCCGGATTGATAGTCCGCCAGCATTCTGGCTTCCAGTTCGAGCAGTTGCTCGGCCCGGGCCGGTTTCCCCTGCTGGGCAGCCAGCATCCGGTCGGGGTGATAGTAGTACTTGAAATACGAGGTCGGGATGGCCCCCACCGCACGCACGATCTCGGCCTCAACCGGCAACCCCGGCAGACCGGCGACCTTCTCCAGCACGTCGGGCATCATGTCTCGCCCCTGCCAGCGCACGCCCGTGACCCATCCGAAGTGGTGCATCCCGCTGTAGCGGATCGTAAGCTCCTCCGGGGGCAGGCCGAGCAATCCGGCCACCGCCCCCATCAGCCACACCGGCGAGTCGCAGATGCCAACAACGTTCACATCCGTGTACCGGCTGATGGCGTACTGGATGAAGCTGCTGGGGTTGGTCAGGTTGAGCATCAGGGCATCGGGCGCGGCCTCTTCCACCGCACGGCACAGTTCGAGCACCACCGGCACGGTGCGCAGCGCGTTGTTCATCCCGCCGGGTCCGAACGTCTCCTCGCCGGGGATGCCGAACTCGCGCGGGAAGGTCTCATCAAACGCGCGGGCCCGATAGCCGCCCACCCGAATCTGGTTGAGCACATACTGCGCTCCGGCGAGGCCCTCGCGTGTGTCCGTGTGCGTGCTGATGGTCAGCGGGGGATCGGCGTCCGCCGCCAGCCGGGAGCACACCTTCCCGACGGCCTTCAGCTTCTCCGCCGTCCGCCCGATAAGAGCCACGTGCATGGCCGGTCGGCCCTCGGCGTGGAGCAGAGCGTCTATCAACTCAGGGGTGGCTACCCCGCTACCGCCCAGCACAGCCAGCCTGATTGTCTCGCCCATGACTCTCCCTCAGGATTTCTTCTGCCGGTAGAATTCGCACACCGTCTCCGCAGCCGTCCGCACCTCGTCCTCCCGCAGATGCGGGAACATGGGCAGGTTCACAACCCGATCGGCGTAGGAGGCCGCGATCGGAATGTCCTCCGGTCTGTAGCCCAGATCGGCGTAGCAGGGCAGGAGGGGCACGGGCGTGGGATACATGGCGAACGACCCCACATCGTGATCGGCCAGGAAGTTCATCAGATCGTCGCGCTCGTCCGCCTCCACCAGAATGGCGTAGGAGTAGTACACGTGATAGGCATAGGGCGCGACGTATGGGCGCACGACCGGCGCTTCGGCCAGAATCTCATCATACAGCGCCGCCCACCTGCGACGGCGCTCGTTCCACCCGTCGAGGTAGCGCAACTTGACGCTCAACGCCGCCGCCTGTAGCTCGTCCAGCCGCTCCTGAAAGCCGATCACCTCGTGCACGAACTTGATTCGCTGGCCGACGTAGCGCAGGATCAGCAGCTTCTCATAAATCTCACGGTTGTTCGTGGTGATGATACCCCCGTCACCATACGCCCCCAGGTTCTTGCTGGGGTACAGGCTGAAGCAGCCAATATCACCCAGCGAGCCAACCCGGCGGTCTTTGTAACGTGCCCCGTGTGCGTGGGAAGCGTCTTCCACCACCCACAGGTTATGCTCGCGGGCCAGCTCCAGCAGAGGGTCCATATCCACCGGCTGGCCGTAGAGATGGACCGGTATCACCGCCTTTGTGCGTGGCGTGATCTTCTCGGCGACCAGTTCCGCCGTCATGTTGTAGGTGCGCGGGTCCACGTCCACAAAGACCGGCGTGGCTCCCGTATAAGTCACCGCCAGCGCGGTCGCGACATACGTATTGGCGACCGTGATCACCTCATCGCCGGAGCCGATCTCGCAGGCCTCCAGCGCCAGATGCAGCGCCGCCGTCCCGCTCGCAACCCCGACCGCATATTTGCACTCACAGTACGCGGCGAACTCATCCTCAAACGCCTTCAGATGCGGCCCCAGCGTGTACTTGCCGGTCGGCAGCACTTCGAGCATCGCCTCGGTCACTTCCTCGCCGATCTCCTGCCACTGGCGCTCCAGCTCGCCGCTGCCGATGCGGGTCGGGCGGGCCGCGATCTTCAACCACGAAGGGACTTCCACCGGTTTGCTCAGGTCAATGTGCGTCACAGCTTCCTCCTGTTTCTGTTCAGGGAAGCGCCTTACTCAGGCGAGGGGGTCCCAGATGGGAAGAACTGGGGGAGATAAGCGCGGTGCGCTTCCAGCATCTCATCCAGCAGGGCGCGGGCCACCTCGAACGAGGGGACCAGCGGGTTGACAAGCATCGCCATCAGCGCCGCGCGGCGTGAGCCGGTCACCCCGGCCTCAACCGTCCAGCTTTCCCACGACTTCACCTGCTGGCAGAGCGCCCGGATCGTCTCCGGCAGATGGCCCATATTCAGCGGGATGACGCCGTGCGCTCCCACCACGCAGGGCACTTCCACCGAAACATCCTCCGGCAGATCGGCGATTGCCCCACCGTTGCGCGTCACCACGATCTGCACATCACGCCGATCCAGCAGCAGCGAGAGCATCAGTCGGATGGCCGCCTCGGAGTACAGAGCACCGCCGCGCTGGCTGAGTTCGGGTGGCTTGACCATCTGGTTGGGATCGCGGTACTTCTCAAACAGGGCCTTCTCGATCTCCCGCACAACCTCCCCGCGTGTCTTTTCGGCGGCTTTGGCCTCAGCCACTTTGTGGGGATGGTCGTAGTAGTACTGCAGATACCAGGTCGGGATGACGCCCAGCGTGCGCGCCAGCTCCGGGTCGAAAGGGAACTCGTCTCCGGCCATCTCCAGCAGGTCAATCATCCGTCCGGTGATGTCCTGCCCGTCCAGATACACGCGCCGCACCCAGTTGACGTGATTCAGCCCTACCCACTCAAGGAAAATCTGCTCGTCGCGGACGCCGAGCGCCTCTGCGATCATGTGCTGCATGTTGATCGGGTTGTTGCACAGGCCGACGACGTTTACGTTGCTGTGCTTCAAAAGCGCTTCGGTGATGATCCCTGACGGATTGGTGAAGTTGAGGAACCACGCTCCGGGCGCGTAACGCTCCACGTCGCGGGCGATCTCCAGCGCCACCGGAATGGTGCGCCATGCCTTCAGCGTCCCCCCCGGGCCGGTGGTCTCCTGCCCGATCACGTCGTACTTGAGCGGTATCTTCTCATCGAGGATGCGGGCGGCCATTTGCCCCACCCGAATCTGGGAGACGACGAAATCCGCCCCCTCGACCGCTTCCTGACGCGAGCCGGTCAGCGTGATCTTCGTGTCTAGCTCAGCGAAATGTACCTGCCGCTGCACCATCCCTCCGACGATCTCCAGCCGTTCGGGATCGATGTCGTGCAGCGCGATCTCGCCGACCTGCACCTCTTCCTCATGCGTGATGAAGCCGTCAATCAACTCTGGCGTGTACGAACTCCCGCCGCCGATCACGGCGACTTTGGCTATTTTCGCCATTGCTCCACCTCGCGTTCCAGCGCCGCCACGCGCCGGTACAAACGCATCAACTGGCGTGAATGATCGATCTCCGCCCAGGCCAGCAGCAGAAGGTCCATAGAGTGCGTCAGCAGGACGGAGAAGGGCACTTCCTCTC
>DRKO01000324.1 GCA_011051745.1 Chloroflexota bacterium
ACGCCGCATCCCGCTCGGCATTGATCTGGATGAACTGGATGGAGAAAATGTGTCTCCTGGGAAGCCGGGTGAAACTGTCCTCTGTGTGGGGAATATCGAGCGGCGCAAGCGGCATGAAGATGCGATCCGGGCTGTTGCTGCCCTGAGCGACGAGTTCCCGCAATTGCGCCTTGAGATTGTGGGTAGAGTTCATCAGGCAGACTACCACAAGGAGCTAAAGGGTCTGATAGATGCTCTGGGGCTTTCTGAGAGAGTCCGGCTGCTGGGTGTCCGTGATGACGTTCTGCAACTGATGCGGCAGGCCAGTGCCGTAATGCTCTGCTCGGAGAGCGAGGCCTTTGGCTGGGTGATCGTGGAGGCGATGGCGGTTGGAACGCCGGTCATCGCATCGGCGGTAGATGGCCCCCGCATGATCATTCAGGGTGGGGAAAACGGGTTACTGGTCCCGGTTGGTGATGTTGATGGGTACGCGGAGGCACTGCGGCGCATCCTGACCCGGCCAGAAGTAGCAAAGGCACTGGCCGAGGAAGGACGCCGGACGGTCGAGCAAAGATTCTCGGCCCGCGCGATGGTCAAGCAGATCGCTGCCCTGTATCGCGAACTGGTGAGGTGATCTGATGCGCGCCCCTGGCATCACTTCAGCCGAAAGAGCACCAGCGCGGTTTGAAACAGGATGCCCAGATCGCGCCAGAGGGTGGGGTTGCGGACATATTCCAGCTCAAGAGCGAGCTTGGCGGGCATGATCTTCTCGATGTATGTCTTCTCCCAGTCTGGTCCCTCAAGAAGAGTTTCCTCATTGTGGTAGCGAACGGCAGCCAGCCCCGTCATCCCCGGACGGACGTTGAGCACAGCTCGCTGCTCCGGGGTGTAAAGTGCCACATAACGGGGGTCTTCCGGCCTGGGGCCGACAAGGCTCATCTCCCCGCGCAGCACGTTGATCAACTGCGGCAGTTCGTCCAGCTTGGTACGACGCAACACCTGCCCGACCCGCGTCACGCGCGGGTCACCCGCGACTGTGATACCTGGCCCCTTCCTCTCAGCGTCGGCTACCATCGTCCGGAACTTGTAGAGCTTAAACTCTCTCCCCTCCCTTCCAACCCGGATGGCGCGATGGAAGACAGGGCCGGGCGAGTCGAGCCGGATCGCCAGCGCGATGATCGGGAACAGTGGCAGGCAAAGGATCAAGATCGCGGTTCCGACAACGAGGTCGAACCCTCTTTTAAGCATTGTTAATTCCGGTAAGCCTCCACGACGTTCAGAACAGCTTCGATCACATCCGTCACATCCTCATCGGAGAGTCGGGGGTGCAGAGGCAGGGATATGAGACGCTGATACTCTTCGTAGGCGCGAGGAAAGTCTTCCGGTTGCCAGCCATATTTGTCGCGGTAGAAGGGATGCAGGTGGATGGGGATAAAGTGGACGCTGGCCCCGATGTTCCGGGCTTTGAGTTCCTCAATGAACCGGGCCCGGTTGATGGTCAGCTGGTCGAGATTCAGTCGCAGCACGTACAGATGCCAGGCATGCTCAACATTGGGGCGGCTGACGGGAATCTGAAGGGCATCACTTTGTGAGAAGGCCTCATTGTACCGCTCAACCACCCGGCGACGCCTTTCCTGCATCTCAGGCAGGCGGGCAAGCTGAACACGTCCGATCGCGGCCTGAATATCGGTCATGTTGTACTTGAATCCCGGCCTTATCACCTCATAGTACCATGAGCCTTCCGCATCATAGCGCTTCCATGCGTCCCGATTCATGCCGTGCAGACTGAGCACGCGGGCGCGTTCGATGTACTCCGGCGAGCCGGTGAGCATCCCCCCTTCCCCGGTTGTGAGGTTCTTTGTGGCGTAGAAGCTGAAGGCTGTGAAGTCGCCGATCCCGCCGATCGTCCGGCCTTCGTAGGAGGCCGGTAATGAATGGGCCGCGTCTTCGATGATGTAGAGGCTGTGTTGCTCTGCCAGTTCCAGCAAGGGACGCATCTCTGCCGGATGTCCGGCATAATGGACGGGCATAATGGCTTTTGTGCGGGGCGTGATTGCCTCGGCAACCCGCGCAGGGTCAAGCGTCAGCACCTCCGGGTCAATATCTACCAGAACCGGCGTGGCCCCCACATGCTCGATCACGTTGACGGAGGCGCAGAAAGTCATCGGCGTGGTGATGACTTCATCGCCCGGCCCGATCTCCAGCGCAGCGAGCGCCAGATGCAGCCCGGCAGTACAGGAGTTGAGCGCCAGGGCACTCTCAGCTTCTACAAACTCGCAGAACTCCGCTTCAAATGCCCTGGTCTTGGGCCCGGTGGTGATCCATCCGGAGCGGAGGGTATCCACAACGGCAGATATCTCCTCGTCAGTAATATCAGGCGGGGAGAACGGCAGAAACGTTGACCTGCGAGTATACGAACCCGGAAGGGACTTCTTGGCTGCCATCTTATCTTTTCCTTTAAGTAGATGTATATTATCTTAATTTTGCACAGGAATACAAGTGGGTTTAGAGATGTTCTCCGGTCAGTCCCTTCATCCATGAGAGAATACGGCCAGCGCGGGCGTCCCAGCTACGCTCGCGAACATCCCGGCGGGCCTGTTCGGCCAGTCGGCTCGCCAGAGCGGGATCGTCACGCAGTTGTCGGAGAGCGTCTGCCATGGCTCCGGGATCATCAGGCGGGACCAGCAGGCCATTTCTCCCGTCTCGGATGATCCGGGCTGTCGCTGCCAGATTGGTCGCCACGATGGGAGTTCCGGCAGCCATATATTCGAACAGCTTAAGAGGGGATGTATAGAACGCGAACCGGTGGCTATCCGGTAGAGGGGAGACGCCCACGTCGAAAGCCCGTATGTAACCCGGAACCTCCGGCCCTGGGATGTGGCCCGGATACAGGATCAGATCCTCTGGCAGGCTGGCCCCGGTCAGCCGCTTACGGAGCCGGGAGATGGTGCGTTCCGGGCTGCCGATCAGCGCCAGACGGGCCGGACGGTCTGTCGGGTCTCTGGCGATCTCGATCAGGGCTTCTATCAGTGTATTGAGCCCTTTGTCCTCGCCCCATGATTCGAAACGCCCCACATAGCCGAAGATGAAGGCTTCCTGGGGCCAGCCAAGCCGGTTGCGCCAGTGGTGCTTGTCACCCTCAATGGCGAAGCGATCCGCACGGAATCCTCCCGGCTCGATCAGAAGACGCTCCTCCGACACTCCCACTTCTCGATACCGTCGGGCGATGTATTCGGTGATGGCGACAATGCCCCCGATGCGCATCGCCATCCAGCGCCGCATGAGTATTCCCGTAATGCTGCGGGGAAAATCGTGCGCTTCATAGAAGATGCGGCGGGCCTGGAAAGGCCGCACGGCAGCCAGGAAGCTGACGGCCAGAGGGGTACGGGAGAAAATAAGGATGTCGCGTTCAGCGGCCAGATGCCACGCTGCCTGAATGGAGAAGGTCAGCGCCTGCAGGAAGTCGGCAAAGCGCAGCAGAGGCCTGCGGATGGATCGGGGGGAGCGCCTGAGCGCCGGACGCAGGTCCAGACTCCCGATCTGCCGGGCGTCGAAGAGGCGCTCAACACCGTAATACTCCCAGAGATCGGGAGGCTCCTCTTCACCGGAAGGTTGCTTCCTGTAGAGGAGGGTGACCTCAGCACCTGCCTTGCTGAAAGCTTCACACATCTGAACGCACTGGTAGGCGGGGGCCAACCTGCCGGGTATGTGAGTGTTGAAAATGTAGATGAGCTTCATGATGTGCAGGCTACCTCAAGTCTATCGCGTGAATCTGTCGTGCAGGCTATTTACAGGAGCTCGTGCCATGCAACCAGATCACAGGCGCTCGCCTCTCTGCCTCGCTGGCAGGTGGTCGGCCTGGCAGGGGGCGTGTGTAGATAATTGCGTCACGTTCCGATGCCAGAGCTGTGCTATCGTCAGAGAGGAGTTCAAAACCTGCAATGCCGCGGCCAGCACCGCCCGGCGTCCGGATGCGAAACAGGGGTAGGGTACTATCGTGGTCCCGGAGAACCTCCGGGGAGGCGTTTGTCCCTTTGGATTGCTTCGGCACAGGAGGATTACTTCCGTGCCCGCTCTGCTAAAGGCCTCACACATTTGAAGGCACAAGTTGGCAGGC
>DRKO01000325.1 GCA_011051745.1 Chloroflexota bacterium
CACACAGAAACATCTTGCTCACCCGCACGGCATCGGCGACGCGAAACAACGATCCGACATTGACCGGATACTGCACGCTCTGGAGCACGAGCGCCAGATCGTGCGTCGGCGGATGAGCACGCCGCCAGTCGCGCAGAAATCGTTTAAGGGGCGTCCCCCTCAGTTGCTTCATCTTCCCCGCCGGAAGGCACATACATTCGAGAGGCGCGGATCAGGAACACGGTCAGCGCGATCGCCGTCCCGATCACCGGCCCGCTGGCAACGGCCAGCAACAGCACAACGTTCTGCGGCAGACCGGTGAGGGGAAGCAGCAGGTACATCAGGCCGCTGATCACCAGAAAGAGGAGAGCCAGACCCAGCCCGCCCAGGCAACCTCTGCCCAGCGCCCCGGCGACAAGCCCGGCGGCAGCCTGTTTATCATTCGATGTCATGGACAGTCACCGTGCGGGTGTCGGCATCAAGCAGCATATACGTGCTGCGGCCAAAGCGCCCCATGATCTCACCGGGGTTCAGCAGCAATGTGTCTCCCACGCGCTCCTCGTGCAGGGTATGGTCATGCCCATAGCAGACAACATCATAATGACCACTGGCCGCAAGGCCACGCGCGATCTCCGGATAATGGACAACGGCAATGCGCACCCCCCCGATCTCCAGTTCGGCGAAGAGGCCGTGTAACTCGGCGTTGCCAACCTCCCCCGCTTTTTGCAACAGGAGACGCTGATCGCCGTCGTTGTTCCCGAACACGGCGTGGACCGGCCCTTCAAAGCCACGGGCCAACTGCACCAGCGTGAAGGGGGCGCAGAAATCCCCGCAGAAGATCAGGGCGTTGGCCCGATTCATCCCCGGCAGCGCGCTTTCCAGCTTCCAGATGTTATCGTGGATATCCGAGCAAATCGCGATGCGCACTCTCTCACTCCCTCAATCGGCAGGCAAAAGATTCATATGGGCGACGGCATCAGACACATCATCCGGCCAGATGAACAGCCGGTTATATGGGGCCACCTTGAAATACTGTTCCGGATAATAAATCTGGCGGGTGGTCATGTCAACACAGTAACGCTGCACCCACGACTTGCGCTCGCGGCTTGAAAGGCTCTCGCCCTCGACCAGCCGCTTAGTGACCTTGAACAGCTTAACCGCCATGCGGAACTCGTAGCCGGTGAGGAGATTGGGATCGGCCCAGCATCCCCGGCCTGCCATGTAGGCCTCTTTGGCCGCCTCGCGGAACAGAACCAGATCGCGGTGCTTGGGGACGCTGGGATAGATGATCAGAGTCGCCGCCCAGCCGGAACGAACCATCAGCAGGTTAAACGAGGCCCGCTCCCACAGGGAAAGGGTCTCCAGTTCCTCACGGTTGTAGTAGGGGGCAATATACGCCAGCAGACGCCCATAGCGGTCAAAAGGCTGATCCGCCGCGTAGACAAACAGGCTGCGCTTTGAGCCGTTGGGGCGGGTCAGCCTGCGCTGCAACATCTCCTCGAAGACGGCTGCAGCCTGTTTGCCCTGATGTTCCTGCAACGTGCCCGCCCGTCCGGTCGCCAGCCGGGGATGGAAGTAAGCGGCCAGATCATCTTCAATCGGCGCACGTCCCTGGTAAATCCAGTCAGCAAGCCGGGCCAGATCGGCGTCATGGCGCGAGGGGCGGGTGCTGCCCGGATAGTGCGTTTCCGGGGTGTCTATGCTGAGCATTCGGATAGAGAGGGAAATATAGGGGGTATCCCCATCGGTGGCCCGCAGATATTCCTTCGTGCCGAGAGAGTCAATCGCCAGCCCCTGCGGGTCCCAGAAAATCTTAACTTCCGACATCGTTTCTCCTCCTGACTCGACCTGCCAGCGCCATGCCGCCCACAGCCAGAGCGAGCACCACGCCACCGATAGCTGCCACCCATTGTAGTGGCGAACCGGAGAAGCCGCCACGCCGCGAGTCGATCACCAGAGTGGTGAAGTACGTTTCCTCGTCCATCGCCTCGACAGAGAGCAGGTCTCCCCCGGCAGAGACGGCCACCCCGGAGGGGAGCGATTCGATCAAATACACCGGCGGCCCTCCGATCATACAGTAATCGCCGGTTGTCTGCTGGCATTCACCGCCGGGCAACACAACGGTGTATCGGCCATTCTGCGGCACAAGGGGCCGGGAATTGCCCCACATATCCACCAGCACCGCCTCGGCGGAGAGGGCCGGGACCTCCACAATCTGAGCATATGGCAGACGTGACCATAGAAGGCGGGTCAACTGACCGGAGCGCTCCACCACCACCTGAGCCACCACGCCCCGATCCGTCCAGGTGATCTGCTGCGCCCCGGCAAGCTGCCGGATCGCCACCTGCGCCGTTCGGTAAGCCGGACGGGGGAAGCCATCCCCGCGCAGCAGGCCGAACGGCTCCGGGTTGGCGGCGTAGTCGCCCGGCGTGTCAATCAACTTATAGATGCCCACCCGCTCAGCGCCCGCCGCCAGAGAGAGGGCGAGCGCCTGAGGCATATAGGCCGCCTGCTCCAGCAGGGAGACACGGAAGGTCGGCTCCGGAACCACCCAGGCCGGATCGGAGGAGGGGGCGGCGTTGGTCTCCACGAGCCAGATCGGCTTATCTATGCCGTACTCAGCCTGAATGTCAGCGTACAGTTCGATCAACTCGTAGATGCTCGCCGGATTGAAATAGAGGTGCAGGGTGGCAACATCGTAGAAATACCCATGGGCCGCCGCGTCCGGCTCCGCGACGAGCGCATCAAGCAAGCGCCGGAAGTACAGTTCCCGGTCGTAGAGGGCATCCCACCAGTGGCTGACGGCGGCCAGATGGATCACGGCGTCGGGGTTTGCGTCTCTGGCGGTCAGATATGCGACGCGGAGAAGCTGAATATAGTCCCGCTCGTCGCCGGGCCAGGTATAACCGGGATGCTCCGGGTCCCACACGTCCGGCTCATTCCAGACAATCCAGTGATCGATCTGGCCCCGGTAGCGCGTCACGGCCTGACGCACAAAGCCCGCCCAGAGATTGCCGGGATCGTCGCAGGGCAGATACAGACCACGCGGCAAACCGTCCGCATCCCGCGCCCAGTCCGGCACCCCGATCAACAGGCCGATGACCTCCCGCCCGGCCTGCCGCTCGCGGGCCAGTTCCTCCGCCGTCAGCTCGGCTTCCACCCACTCGTCGGGGCCGTTCGGCTGGATGCGTGCCCAGTGGAAGCGGGCCCGTCCCCAGCCCACCCCCAGCGCGTCGGCCTGATCGGGGGCATCGTGAGGCTCTATCAGGCCAAAGCGGGGATCAAGCACCGTCTCCTCTGCCTCTGCCGGGGAATGGGCAGAAGAGACGCTTAATGTAAAAGCGGCGATGGCAAGCCCAGCAACCATCACCGCCCGACGCAGCCCCTCCAGCCAGAGGCCGCCCCTCACGTCTCTACCTCTGGAGGCCAGTCCGAGACACGGGCATCAAGCATCGCAACTAGCGCGAAAAAGTCTTCTGGAAGCAACTCGGCCCCCTCATCCCAGCGATCCTTCTCCGCGTTACGAAGCTGCCCCTGCTCCGCCACCTTCTTGAGCTGGTACTCCTGCCCGCGCCGGGGAGCATACTTGCGGGAGATCAGTTCCTCGAAGGCCGCCCACTGGGGCAACGTCTCGGCAACGGAGGGTTTGACAAACGTGTAGGGCGTGATGATGTTCTCCTCCTGATTCAGCCGACAGGCCAGACAATACCAGCCGCGCGGGGCCAGCGCACGCCCGCGCCGGATCACAAAATACCAGGAGAGAACGTTAATCCGACCCTGCCAGTTGATCGAGACCGTCTCGCCGGAGCGCTCATGGAGTGTGATCTGCTGATCGTCTACCTCAAGCCAGCGGCCACTGGGCCAGATGCGACGCAGGAGGCGCTCCACAAGCCAGGAGAGCAGGACGCCCAGCCCCACCCCGCCGACGATCGAAACACATAGCTCCGGCAGGCCCGTCAGGGAGAGGAGGCTCAGGATGGCGGGCATGACGACGAAAAGCCCCAGCCAGCTTCCGAGCACCATCGTCAGCAGGACGGCCACCCGCACACCCAGGTGACCGGCGTCAACGCGATAAACCACCTTCGACATGGCTCTATCCGCCAGCCTGCTTACTGGCCGGGCGATCTACCGGTTGTCCGTCGCGCGGCTCCGCCTTTTTCGCTTCCTTCGGGAGCGAGGAACCGGATAGCGGGGGAGATTGCCTCTGCCCCTGACGGGACCAGAGAGGAACACCCAGCATCTTCTCGATCTCGGCACGAACCGTGCTGACCTCAAACGGCTTGGTGATGTATGCGTCAATGGGGCTACGGGCGAATTCTTTCATGATGCGGTAGCGGTGCAACTGACCGGTTAACATGATGATGGGCATGTCGCGGACTTTCTCATCCGCCCGGATTTCCTCGTAGACGCTCCATCCATCGCGGTCAGGCATCAGAACATCGAGCAACAACAGATCGGGCTTCAACTCCCGCGCCGTCTCGACGCCCTCCTGCGCCGTGCTAACCGAAACGAGTTTGATATCTGGATGCTCCAGGATGTCGTGGACCAGCTCAATAATTGCAGTTTCGTCCTCAACGTATAGAATTGTATACGACATTGTCGGCAACTCCATCCCTGGTGAGAGCACCTCGATTGTATCATTGCCCCCGACTCATGTCTAGTTAGCAGGCGCAGGGAGCAGCATCCAGCCCCCACACCCGCCGCCGTCATCGGCAGCCGGGCAATAGAAGCACAGGATCAACCATGACAACAGAGTTAAACGGCATTTACGCAGCCAC
>DRKO01000326.1 GCA_011051745.1 Chloroflexota bacterium
AACCCCCCGGCTGTGCAGGAGGGTTCCCATCGCCCCATCGGCCAGCACAGGGCCTCTACCCAGCCTTTCTCGAAATCCCCTCTTCGTCATCGCATCCCCTCCCCTTGTGCGCGGAACGTGAAAGGGCGCTGTGGCTCCCCGCCACGTTCTTCTAACGATGTGGGCGAGTAATGTACATCAGCCTCTTTTGAGGGTCAAGCCGGGTGGAGGGCGATCGCTCATCTCCGGCGGAGGGAGCGCTTCAGCGGTTCATCTCCGGCCAGACTCCGCGATGGCTGATGACGAACAGGGGAGGGGGAAGGGACAGACGGAGCGGGAAAGAGCGTGAGGTGCAGGCCGGAGAGTCGCCCGCCGGAACGGTCTTATTCCGGTGCGGGCCTCGCTTTTGCCTGCACCTTCTTGAGGAAGCGCTCGATGTCAATCACGTAGCGTGTGTGTACGCCCTCGCCGATCAACTCGTCCTCGTCCCATGCCCGGATGGCGAACGTGACGCGGCGGCCCTCCACATCGGTGACCTCGGCCTGCGCCCGGACTCGCTGGCCGGGCGGTGTTGCGGCCAGATGTTTGACGCTCAGCTCAACGCCCACGCTGGCCTGCCCTTCGGGCAACAGGTGATCGATGGCCGCCACCGCCGCCGCCTCCATCAGGGCGATCATGGCTGGCGTGGCATAGACATCTATACCGCCGCTTCCCAGATGGCTGGCGACCAGCGCCCTGGTAACCGTCGTTGTCTGTTCGCCGCGCAGCCCCGGTCGGATGTTCTCCACAGGTTTTTCTCCCCGCCAAAGGATAGGAACCAGATTCGCAGGCCAAGTATAATTCAGATTGTACGGTTGGGCCTGCTTTTCCATACCACACGGGAGCTATGGAGAGACGATCATGAGACTGGTTTCCTACCTCGAACTGCCCGTTGAGACTTCAGCGCCGAAGGTGAAGCTCGGAGCGCTGCTCGGTGATGACTGCGTGATCGATCTGGCCGTCGCCCAGACCTGGGCACAGGGGGCCTGCGGTTTCCATGCGAAGCCCCTGCCCAGAACGATGCTCGAACTCCTGCGCTCATGGGAGGACAGCATCGCCCACCTGCGGGCTTTGCTCAACGTCCTGCCCGGAAAGGAGTGCCTGTATCTCAAGGGAGCGCGACGGCAGCCCGTCGCCCGCCTCCGGCGGGAAATCCTGCTGATCGCTCCCCTGCCGACGCCGCTCACCCTGCGTGAGTTTGAAGGCTTTGAGGGGCACGTCAGGGCCATGTACGGGTTGCGTCGGCGGGGCATTCCTGAGGAGTGGTACGAGATGCCCGTCTTCTCCTACGGCAACCCCTTTACCGTCTTCGGGCCGGACGAGGTCATCAGCCCGCCGCACCGGGAAGCCTCCCTCGACTATGAGCTTCAGGTCGCCTGCGTGATCGGGAAACAGGGGCGGGATATTCCCCCCGAAGAAGCAGAGCAGTACATCGCGGGCTACATGATCCTGAACAACTGGGCGACACGTGACATCCAGCGCCTTGAGATGCGGCTCGGCATCGGACCGGCTAAGGGGAAGGATTTCGCTACGACGCTCGGCCCGGCCATCGTGACGCCGGACGAACTGGCCGACCGCCGGATCGGGGAGGGGGCCGATCTGCGCTACGACCTCGCGATGGTCGCCCGCGTCAACGGGGTTGAACGTTCGACAGGCAATCTCAGGGATATTCACTGGACGTTTGCGCGGATGATCGCCCATGCTTCGCAGGGGGTGATGCTGCACCCCGGAGAGGTGATCGCCTCCGGCACGGTGGAGGGGGGGTCTCTGCTGGAGCAGGGGGCCGGGGAGAAGGGGGAATGGCTCAGGCCGGGCGACCGGGTGGAGATGGAAGTCGAGGGGCTGGGGAAGCTGGATACCCGGATTGTCGAACCGGCCTGACCTGCCCGCCGGAAGCTACTTCGCGGAGCGACTTAATAAATTTAATCGCGCCGTTGACGATATTAATAAATAAATTTATAATGTTGATGATCGGACGGTCTGCGCCGCGTGGCATGATCGCGGCGCGGGCCGGTTTGAGAAAAGAGGCTGTAAAGGACAGGCTATGTATCCCACGCCCGGCACGTGCCCCATCTGCGGGGGGAATCTGGAGATCACGCGCCTGCATTGCCTTCACTGCGACACAACGCTCGAAGGCCACTTCTCGCCCGGTGGTTTTCTCTCTCGGCTCAGCGCGGAGCAGTTGGCCTTTGTGGAGACGTTCATACGGTGCGAGGGCAAGATCAAGCGGGTTGAAAAAGAACTCGGCATTTCCTACCCCACCGTCCGCGCTCGCCTGGAAGAGGTGATCCGCGCGATGGGCTTCGAGGTGATCGGCGACTACGCCGATCAGGGAGGGCCGCTCCCCGAAGCCGAACGCCGCCGCATTCTCGACATGCTGGAGCAGGGCGAGATCACGACCGAAGAAGCGCTGGGCCTGCTGCGCGGGGAGGGACAGGAGTAAAGCCATGCCGGTGCAACGGCTCGATCTGGGGATGACCCCGCACATCAGAGTGCTCACCTGCGGCGGAACGCTCCGGGTTCGCGGGTCGGACCACGTCGAGGTCATGATCGAAAGCGACGACGCTCAACCGGATATAGCGACCGAGGGCCCGGAAGCCACCATCAGCAGCCCCGGAGCGGGTTGCTATATCCGCCTGCCCCGGGGCGGCAGCCTCCACATTGTGGAGGTCAGCGACGATCTGCGCATCAAAGACATAGACGGCCAGATAACGGTAGAGCGCGTCGGGGGCGATCTCTCCATCCGGCGGGTCGGCGCGTTGAGCGTGCAAACCGTCAGGGGCGGGGCACGGTTGCGCAGCGTGAGCGGCCCGCTGACGCTGGGCGTCGTCGAGCAGGACGCGATGCTGCGGGACATCGGCGCTCCGGCCCGCATTGAGCGCATCGAGGGCGACCTGTACGGGCGTGACATCCCGTCCGGGGTCGCCATAGGCTGGACGGGTGGCGATCTGTCCCTGCGCACCGGCTTTGCCCGCGAGGCCACCTTCGAGTTCAACGTGGCAGGCGATTCGCATTTCCGCATCCCCTCTGATGCCAGCGTCCGCTTTGTGATCTCCGGGGAGGCCAGGCTGCTTCTGGATCACGGACTGGAGGCCCTCACCGGGGACGATCATCAGATCGTCGTGGTCGGGGACGGGGGAGCGACCGTAACGCTCACCACCGGAGGCTCTGTGAGAATCTCCCGCCGGGGCGGCGAAAGCCTCGGTCGGGAGTTTGCAGGCCTCTTCGAAGACGATCTGAGTGCCTATCTGGCCGATCTGGCGGCCCAGCTTGACGCCCGGCTTGGAAAGCTGGACGCGGAGATTCGGGACAGCCTCAGGGCGAGTGTACGGGAGAGCCTGCGTGCCAGCCTGCGCGTCAGCCTTCAGGAAGCCGTCCGGGAGGCACGGAAAGCCCGCCACGAGCGACGACGCCCCGCCCACGCCGAACGCCGCGCCGGAGCCCCTTCCGGTTTCCCCGGCAGGGAAGAGCCGGTCTCGGAGGAGGAGATAATCGCTGTCCTGCAGATGCTCGAGGAGGGGAAGATCACCGTTGAAGAAGCGAACAGCCTCCTCGAGGCTCTGTCAGGGGAGCAAACCTGAGATGGCGTCGGCATTCACCCATCAGCGGGACATCACGGCGCGGGGGGAAGGTCTGTGCCCGACCAACCTTATCCGCGACCTGTACCAGATCGCAGAACTGATCGAGCTGTGTTTCGGCTCCCGTCTGGACGAGAGCGGGCGGGCAGCCGTCCGTGAGATGAAATTCATCGCGCGGAGCGGGCCGTTGCTCTGGTTGCTGGGGCTGTTCAACCGGATCGGGATAGGGCCGGGGCGGGGGTACGTCTGGCGGGAGCAGGGGCGGGTTGTGGGCAACGTCAGTTTGTACAACGCCGGGCAGCATCCCGATCTGGGGGCAGGCTGGCTGATTGCCAACGTGGCCGTCCATCCCGACTACCGCCGCCGGGGGATCGCGCAGGCGTTGATGCACGCTGCCATGAAGCTGGCCCGCCGGAAGGGGGGACGCTGGGCAGCGTTGCAGGTTGAGGCGGATAACGGCGCTGCCCTGGCCCTTTACCGGCGTCTCGGGTTCGAGGAGTTCGAAACGCTGACTCAGTGGGAGACCGCCATGCTCAGAGTCCCGGAAGACCTGTCGCTCTCCCCTGAAAGGCGCAGATGGCCGGTCCGTCGTCGCCGCCCGTCCGAGGTGTCCGCCGAGTCCGACCTGATTTTTAGACACGCCCGCCGGGGAGGGATGGGCTGGACCCGCACGATTGACCGGCACGATCTGGTTGACAATCCGTTCATGTGGTTGCTCCGTCCCGACTACCGCTTGAGGGAGCGATGGGTGCTTCCGGCTGCTGAATCCGGTCGCCTGCTTGGTTCGGCGTGGATCGAATTGACAACCCCGCAGCGTCTCCGCGTCTCATTGTTTTTCGATCCTTCTCTTCCTCCGGCAGGGAGGGAAGCTCTGCTGGCCTGGGTTCTGACCCGTCCCGCCCTGCGAGGTCGCCGGATCAGGCTGGAGATGGCATCCGGGGAGCCTGCAATCGAGGGACTGTTACAGAAGAGCGGTTTTCAACAGGTGCGTGCTCTGATCCAGATGCGGCGCATCCTGAACGCGCGAGAATAGCAGGCCGTTCCCTGAGCCTGTACCCGGAGGGTTAACCTATGTCAACATCTGAAGAGCGGCTGAAAATCCTCAACATGATCGCCGAGGGCAAAATCTCCGCCGGGGAAGGTGCACAGTTGCTCCGCGCCCTGCGGGAAGCGGGCCGCAGCAGCCAGCGAGCGGCAGGCGGGCCGGTGGACACGCGCCATCTGCGCGTGCGGGTGATCAATGCCGAGACGGGCAAGGTCAAGGTGAATATCAGCATCCCGATCAGTCTGGTTCAGGTTGCGTTGCGGATGGGAGCCCGCTTCGTGCCCGATCTGGAGTTCGAGTTTGACGATATTATGGAGGCGATCCGGCAGGGCGCGCGGGGCAAGATCGTGGAAGTGGAGGATCACACCGACGGCGAGCGCGTCGAGATTTTTGTGGAGTAGCCGGAGGGGATCGCCCCGTCTCAGCGGCGACCGAAAAGTACGCGCGGGATCGCCAGCACCACCAGCGCCAGCAGGACAAGCAGGGCAAAGACGGTCGCATAGCTGAGGGCGCTCCCGATGGGGATCAGCACGCCGCTTAAAAGGCTCTGCAATCTGCTGAAGATACGGGCCGGGTCGGCGAAGAGCTGGAGCAGGGCGAAGACCGGAAGCAACAGGACGAATAGCCCGATCAGGGCCGGGAAGAAGCGCCTGAAGTCCTCCCGGCTGGGGGCGGCCCCCATGCCCAGCGAGGCGACCAGATAGAGCGTCAGGTACGTTCGCCAGTCGCTCCACTGGAGGCGGGCGAAAGCGCCGAGCATCCCTTCCAGATAGGCGACCAGAACATCCAGAAGCACACGGAGGGAAATCCCCGATCCCGCAGTCGGGAAGCTGATAGGGACGAACACGGACGCCGGTAACAGGAGGCGGAGCACCAGCCAGGCGGCCAGCGAGCAGCCGAAAAACGGCGCGATGGAGGCGACAAGACGCGAGAAAGCGGAGGGCCGGCGGGCCGGCACAACAACGCCCGTCGCGCCATCGTACTCCGGGAGACCGCGCGGCGCGAAAAGCACGATCTTCTGCACCCCCGCTCCGGTCAGAAGGAAGGCCACAGCGTGACTCAACTCATGCACCGGAACCCCGATCAGGGCCAGCAACACCCACATACTGCGGCCAAAGTACCGCCCCGTGAAGGACCACAACCCCCGACTGACAGCATACAGCACTATAACCTGCACAAGAATCGGGAAGAGCAGTGCAAAGATGAAGAGGGTTTCTGTTTCTATGATATGGAGCAGATTCATGATCTGGTGTAAGGTTGCAGGCAAGAGTCAAACGTTGGATACAATGTAGGGGCTTTTTATGAAACTGTCAATTGGGCCGGGCCTCTGCTGGCCGGAGTTGATCCGATGATGAAGTTGCGGGAGATGCCGCGCGATCTGGCATTTGTCACACTGGCTATGATCATCGCCAACATAGCGGGGAATATGTCCCGCCCTTTTGAGCCGCTCTATCTGGAGAGCCTGGGCGCGACAGTTCAGCAGATCGGCATCTACTTCACAATACAGACCGTTATGGCGGTCGCCTTCCGCGTTCTTGGCGGCTGGATTTCGGACACGGTAGGCCGCTTATCCTCCATCGCGGCGGGTGGTGTGCTGGGGCTGGGTGCGTTTCTGGGGTACGTGCTGGCCCCGACCTGGCAGTGGGCGATGGTCGGGGCCTTGCTGGGGCTGGCCGGTAGCTCGCTGGTGGCCCCCAGCTTTCAGGCCTTCACCGCCGAATCGGCCCCCGAAGGCGCGACCGGGAGCACGTTCGGGCTGGTCGAGGGGCTTTTCCTCACCTGCCAGATCATCGGCCCGGTGCTGGGCGGCTTTCTGGTGCAACGGTACGGGTTCAAGCTCATGCTCTGGACCGCGACGGGGATTTTCTTCGTCGCGGCTGTTGTGCGCCTGTGGATGGCCCGTCACTCGAAGCTCGATCTCTCCCGCCTCAGGTTCTCCAACCTGAAACGCGATCTGCGGGGCCTGATACTTATGCTGCTCGGCGGGGGCGCGGTGACGTGGTTATTCCTGATAGACGGCCTGCGGGACACCAGCTTTCAGGTGTTCTGGCCCTTCATGCCCAAGTATGTCACCGAGATCGGCGGACAGAGCGAGACGATGTACGGCGGGCTGATAGCGATGTTCTCATTTATGATGGCCGTGGCGAACTGGCCGGGGGGAATACTGGCCGACCGGTTCGGCGAGCGGTGGGGGATCGCAGGGGGTGGCGTCCTGCTGGTTGCCACGCTCGTGATCATCCTTCTTTTCCCGACCACGATCGGCTTCTGGATAGCGTTCAGCCTGCTGGGCCTCGCCGGGGCGGTGATGTCGCCCGCCTTCTCGTCGCTGCTGAGCAAGACGGTTCCCAGAGAATCGCTGGGGATCACCTACGGCATCTTCTGGTCGGCGCTGGGCGTGATGGCGATTCCGGCTCCCTATCTGGGTGGGTTGCTGTATGAAAACTTCTCCCCTCAGTTGCCGATCATGGTATCGGCGGTGATCGTCACCATAACAATCCCGGTCGCGCTCTGGAAGCTCTCATACGACCAGCCGGAGAGCAAAAGCAGGGCGGCGGGCCTTTCGCAGCCTCCGGTGGAAGCGGAATAACGCCCCCCCTCTCTCCCGCTACGGGCAGTGAGCCTCCTCTCCGCCGAACACGGTAGCCCCCCGGATCGCCCGCCAGCGCTCATCGTCCACCAGAGGCCTGACCTCGCCGTCCAGCCGGACGGCCACCACTTCGTATCCGGCGATGGTCTCCCCGTCAGGAGCGCAGACGGGCAGCAGCCTCCAGTCCGCGACGCGGGGGTCGGAGGGGTCGAGCACAAAGAGGCGGGGAGGGTCAGCCACCATAGCTTCCGCCGTCAGGCGGGGGGCGAGGGTGTCCCAGGCCTCATAATACGGCGACGGGCCGGGGGGCGGGTTGATCTCCGGGGGGGTGATGACGACGAGATCGGGCAGCGAGTCGTCCACGAAGGACAGGTAGCGGATCGCCCAGCTATAGTAAAATGCGCCTGAATTCGGGGGCGGCATTAACAGCCAGTCTCCCGGCTGGGCCTGCTCCAGCAGCGCACGCCCGTTGACCTCGAAGGCCGTCTCGCGGCTCTGATCAACCAGCGGCAGGTTGGTGTACAGGCTGATCATCAGCGCCAGCCCCCCCAGAGCGAGCAGCCCCGCCGGATAAGCGAAGCTGACCAGCCAGCGCCCCTGAAGCGTCAGCCGCCGCACTTCCTCCTCCAGAACCCGCCACAGGCTCAACACCCCGTAGCCCAGCAACGGCGTGAAGAGAACGTAGACGGGCGTCAGGAAGTCGTGCCAGTCGGGGATGTTATAGCCGATCACGAAGATATATTCGGCGGCGATCCCCGGGAGCAGCAGCCAGGCTATCCGGCCCTCACGCCGGAGGAGTTCCCAGACGCCGACGATGCCCAGCGCGTACCCCCAGGGCATGAACTGGCGGTTCCATGCCCCGATTGAGTCGGGCAGGCGGGCCAGTATCTCGCGGCGGGGCAGGCCGAAGATCGCCCCCTTGAACGGGCCGCCGGTCAGGTAATCAAACAGAGGGCCGCTGACGTAACGAAACAGATCGGGGAGCGGGCCGGGGCAATAGTTGCAGAACGGCGGATTCGCGGCCGCGCGGAGCGGGATGTAGAGGTACTGAAGCGCGGCCAGCAGGACGATCCCGGCTGTGATCAGCAGGTCGCGCGGGCGGGAAAGCATCGCCGGATCGGTGATGGCGACCGTGTACAGAAAGACCGGCAACAGCAGGATCATGCTCAGGTGATTGCCGAAGCTGAAGGCGTAGACGATGGTCGCCGCCCGGTAGAACACCGTTTTACGTGTCTGATGTCAGGCCAGCAGAAAGTAGACCGTGAGGGCAACGTAGAGGGCGTTCAGGGCGTATAGCTCCGCGATGCTGGCCTGA
>DRKO01000327.1 GCA_011051745.1 Chloroflexota bacterium
ACGCTGATTCACCGCCAGCACGTTCGAATCGGCGATGGTGTAGTCGATGAGCTTTTCCCAGACGAGATAGAGCAGTTCTTCGTCATCGGCATCCGGATTGGACGACCAGACGAGGTTGGGATGCTGTTTCCTGAGCCTCCTGAGATGTTCTTCGTGGCTGCTGTCCTGCACCACTTCGAGGATGCCGTCGAGATCATCGAGGGACTTCGGACGCTTCGTGCCCCGCCGATAGACGAGCTGTGGCGTGATCTCCTGGTAGCTCGGGCCGAACCGGACCAGCTCCTTGCGCTTTTCCGTGATGGTCAGACCGGCAGCGGCGAGATCCACCTCGCCTCGCACGACCAGGGGGATGATGGAGTGGAAGTTCTCCGGCACGATGTAATGGACGCTGACCCCGAGATCCCTGGCAAAGAGTTCGACCAGATCGTGCTCCAGTCCGACCGGACCCCTGGGGCCTTCGTAATAGGTGGTGGGGCCGTAGCGCGTGGCCACCACCAGCTCGCCCCGGTCCTTGATGCGCCCGAGGTGGCTCTTGGGGCGTTCGCAGCCGGCGAGCAGCAGCGCCGTGACCGTAATCAGGATGAGGGTCAGGGAACGCATGGCAACCTTGTTTGGCGACCCTTGTGAGTAACGTTAGCGACAGCCCTGTACGTGGCCTGAATCATCGACTCGGCTGATGCACTGTCTCTCGTCGCGGATGCGCAAGTCATGACACTCGTATCTTGATCGTAATTTGGTATGATCCCGCTTCCGGCGTGCACGACAGCCTGGGTGGCGCGCCTATCAGGCATACCGTTTGGTATGGCGTTGTGGCAGGAAAAATCAAGCTGTTTTCCTGTGACAGCGCGAAGCGCCGAATAATCCCGACCGCTCCGCCGCCCGCGCAGCGGGCAGCGGAGGAGGGATGAGAACCCTCGGTCGGGAGAGTCACGGGAGAGGTGCCGGAGCGGTTGAACGGGCCTGACTCGAAATCAGGTGTACGCGCAAGCGTACCGAGGGTTCGAATCCCTCCCTCTCCGCCATCCATCAAAAAGGGCCCCCATGCGGGCCCTTTTTGATGGATTGACAAGAACGGATTCGAACCCTCGGTAATCCGATTGACAGGGTTCGACCGCGAAGGCGCGCAGCGCCGAAGCAGCGGCGACCGAAGGGAGCCAATCCCTCCCTCTCCGCCATTATCAATAAAATCAGTAGCTAGCAGCAAATTCCTTCTGTAATTCCTCTATTTTAGTGTCTCTATCTGGTTCAGGCTTCCCGCGCTGCATTACGCAGGAGCCAATCGAGGAGCGGCAGCGTTGCCATCGGAATGTATTTCGACCCTCGTTCATGGCGGCAATGCCCATCCTACGGAGGCTGTCTCGCCCTGCCAAGCCAGGCGGCATGTGCGTATAATCGATGGCGCATGGTGGGCCGCGTCGGTCCCCCCGCGACGACAAGCCGTGAACCCCGTCAGGCCCGGAAGGGAGCAGCGGCAGCGGTGGACTCGTGCGCCGGGGTGCGGCTGGCGCGGACCGCCTCCAGTTTTTATCGCCGCCTGAGGAGCAGCAATCCTCGATGAGCTACCAGGTTCTCGCCCGCAAGTGGCGGCCCCGCAGCTTCCACGAGATGGTCGGGCAGGAGCACGTCCTGCGCGCCCTGATCAATGCCCTGGAAAAGGATCGGCTGCATCATGCCTACCTCTTTACCGGGACGCGGGGTGTGGGCAAGACCACGGTGGCTCGCATCTTCGCCAAGTCGCTGAACTGCGAGAAGGGGGTCACCTCCGAGCCCTGTGGCGAATGCAGCGCCTGCACCGAGATCGATGCCGGGCGCTTCGTGGATCTCATCGAGGTGGATGCCGCTTCGCGCACCGGCGTGGACGACACCCGCGAGCTGCTCGAGAACGTGCAGTATGCGCCCACGCGCGGGCGGTACAAGGTGTATCTCATCGACGAGGTGCACATGTTCTCGCGTTCCAGCTTCAACGCCCTGCTCAAGACGCTGGAAGAGCCGCCGCCGCACGTGAAATTCCTGCTGGCGACGACCGAGCCTCAGAAGCTGCCGGTGACCGTGCTCTCGCGCTGCCTGCAGTTCAATCTCCGTCATCTCCCCCGGGGGCTCATCCGCGAGCATCTGGCGCGCATCCTGGAGGCCGAAGGCATTCCGGCCGAACCCGAGGCCCTGCAGGCCATTGCAGAGAGCGCGCAGGGCAGCATGCGTGACGCCCTGAGCCTGCTGGATCAGGCCATCGCCTTCGGTGACGGTGACCTGAAGGCCGACGAGGTGCGTGACATGCTGGGGACCGTGGATCGCGGACACATCCACGCCCTGGTCGAGGCCCTGGCAGCCCGGGACGGTGGCGCGCTGTTGCGCATCGTCGACGATCTGGCCGCGCAGGCCGTGGATTTCGGCGACGTGCTGGCGCAGCTGCTCACGCTGTTGCAACGCATTGCGGTATTCCAGACCGTGGGGCAGGTGGACGTGGTCGAGGATCCGGAGTTGCGGGCCCGGATCGAGGCACTGGCCGGAAGCATTTCGCCGGAGGACGTCCAGCTCTGGTACCAGATCGGCCTGATCGGGCGGCGGGATCTGCCGCTTGCCCCCGAGCCGAGAGGCGGGCTGGAGATGATCCTGTTGCGGATGCTGGCCTTTCAACCCGTGTTCCCCGACAAATCCGGTTCGGACCGGAAGCCGGCTTCTTCCGGTGCTGCTCTCCCGGTTTCCGGGGCCGGCGAGTCTCCCCGCGCACAGGCATCGGCGCCCGTTGCGCGTGCATCGGGTACGACCCCGGCTGCCACCGAGGGCTCTCTGGAACAGGTGACCGACTGGGCGGCGCTGATCGAGCGGCTTGGCCTGCGTGGCATGGCGCGGCAGCTTGCCGAACAGTGCACACTCGAGAGCGTGGAGGCAGATCGGGTGAGG
>DRKO01000328.1 GCA_011051745.1 Chloroflexota bacterium
CTGGATCATATCGGCCACCAGCCGGGCGGTGATCGGCGTGCGGGGTTGATCTTTCTTGTCGCTCCGCGTGTAGGCCAGATAGGGAACCACCGCCGTGATCCGCCCCGCTGAATCGCGCCGCACGGCGTCCAGCGCGATCAGCAACTCCATCAGGTTGTCGTTGACCGGGCGATCGATCGTCTGGATGATATAGACATCCTGCCCGCGCACGCTCTCACCCAGGCTCACGAACGTGTTATCGTTGGCGAACTTCCTGATCTCCCGTTCGAGCAGCGGGACTGGCCTGCCGCATTTCTTGCTCAGATAAGCCGATATCTCCTCTGCAAGCTCCGGGCAGGCTGTTCCGGCAAGCAGTTTGATGTCACCGTACATGCCTGGGACACTGGTCATCAGCTTCTCCTGTCGCTCTGGAATCCGTAATCAACCAATCGCTCACCCTCTGCGGACGCCGGGTGATGCAGGTCCCACAGCACACCCCCGCTCACGGGCGGGCGTCAAGAAGCGCTCTGACGGCCTCCTGCGGGAGAATCTCACGCGCCATGATGCGCTCCACAAGCTCCCCCAGCCGCTCGTTATCCACCTGCTCAAGCAGGCGGTTCAGCAGGGCCTCGCGCAGCAGGTTATCCAGATCGGCGATCACGCGCAGGCGTTCCCGCCGATGAATCTCCCCGCTTTCCAGCAGGTAGGCGCGGTGCGCGTCAATCGCCTCCAGCAATTCCGGGACGCCCTCCCCGCTCAGCGCAATTGTCGTCTGGATCGGGACGGACCAGCCCGTCCCGTCGTCCGTCGGCGCTGGTTCGGAGGGGCGCACCAGTTCCAGCAGCCGCCCGTGATGGGCTGCCAGATAGGGATGCAGCGAGCGATGGTCCCCCGTCGCGCCGGCCAGTTCGAGCATCCCGCGCAGCGCCCGTACCGTGTTCCCGGCCCGGGGGTCGTCGGCCTTGTTCACAACCAGAATGTCCGCGATCTCCAGAATGCCCGCTTTGATGGCCTGCACATCGTCGCCCAGCCCCGGCGCTTCAACCACTATGATCGTGTGCGCCTGCCGCGCGATGTCCACCTCGGCCTGCCCTGCCCCCACCGTCTCGATCAGGATCACCTCGAAACCGGCGGCGTCCAGCGCTTTGACCACGTCCGAGGTGGCCCGCGCCAGCCCGCCCAGGCTGCCGCGCGTCGCCATGCTGCGGATAAAGACCCCCGGATCACCGGCCAGATCGCGCATCCGAATTCGATCCCCCAGCAGCGCACCGCCGGAAAAGGGGCTGGTCGGGTCAACCGCGACGATCCCGACCGTCCGCCCGCGCTCCCGCAGGGCCAGCGCCAGCCGGTTCACCAGCGAGCTTTTCCCCGTGCCGGGGGCGCCCGTCACCCCGATCAGGTGCGCCTGACCGGTATACGAAAACAATGCCGCGAGTGCCTCAGATGCGCCCGCCGCATTGTTTTCGATCTCCGTGATCAGGCGGGCCAGCGCCCGCCGATCCCCACCCCGTATGGCGTCCACCAGGCCCATTGTCTATTCGTCCGTCCCGCACCGCTCCCGGATCAGGCGGACGATCTCGGCTGTGCTCGTCCCCGGCGTGAAGATCGCGTCCACGCCCATTTCCTTCAGGGGAGCGATGTCCTCTTCCGGGATGATCCCGCCCAGCAGAACCACCACATCCTCCATCCCGTGCTCGCGCAGCAACTCCATCACGCGCGAGACGAGCGCCATATGCGCCCCCGAAAGGATGCTCAGCCCGATAACGTCCACATCCTCCTGAAGCGCCGCCTCGACGATCATCTCCGGCGTCTGGCGCAGGCCGGTGTAGATCACCTCCATACCGGCATCCCGCAGGGCGCGGGCGACCACCTTCGCCCCCCGATCGTGCCCGTCGAGGCCCGGCTTGGCGACCAGCACTCTGATTTTCCGCTCACCCGTCATGGAGAGAAGAACCTCCTCTGTAGCGCCCGGCGTCCCCACCGCTGATTATATCCGGGGCTATGGAGATGCGCCAAAGTGACGCCCCCCCTGCCAGCACGCAGGGAACCCCCCGCCTGCTGGATAGAGAGCAGGCCCGACAATTGTCAATCAGATAAACGCCCTAGCGTTGACCTGATCTCCTCACTTTTCGTCTGATGCTGCGCTGCCCCCTGGCCGTTTTGTCTCTCGCACCTTTAACACGCAGGGAACCTGTACGCCGGGCTCGGCAGGCGTCTGTATCTCCAGATCAGGGTCAAGCTCATTGATCAGGCTGTGGCACAGCGCGTTGAGTGCCCGGTGTGCCAGTTCCAGTTCCCCCCTCAGCCCTGTGGGCTCCGCGGCGTCGCGAAGTGGATAGTGATCCAGGACATAACGCCACCCGTCAGCCGTGCGTTCAACAGCGAAGGGAATATCCATCGAGTTCAGGATGCCTTCCAGCCCCCGGATCGCACGCTGCTCGGCGGTGATGGAGGGCATGGTCTCCCTGAGCCAGTCTGCAAGCGCTTTACCGAGGTGCTTGCCAAAGGCTCCCATCTGCTCGAAAGCCCACTCCTGTGCTCCCGGCACATCACAGCTCAGGGCGCACTCCAGAAGCATCTGGCTGAGGTTTGCGGCCGTACTCGTGTCCTCCTCAGGGCTCTCTCCCCAGATGCGAATTCCCCCCTGTGGATCATCCTGTACGTAGATCACCCGCAGGCCGATCGCCTCATAAAA
>DRKO01000329.1 GCA_011051745.1 Chloroflexota bacterium
CCCGCCCCGCGACCATCTCCCCCTGCGCGTTCAGCAGATGCGCGAACAGTGCCCAGGGTTCCGGGGTCGTCACGTTCTGTGTGACGCGCCAGATGAGGCTGAGCGGCAGCCATTCCCCCGGCTGGCCGGTCGTTGCTGCTTCGTACCCCACCAGTTGCGCCACTTCCCCGAACTGCACCGGATACCCCAGCGGGGTACGTATCCCCTCCGGGTCGTCGGGCGGGAAGGCGAGCGGATCGGCCACCCACACGCCCTGTTCGGTCGGCGGGGGGAACTGCTCCAGAAAATCCTCCCCCGGCGGGATCGCGTACAGGGAGAAGGCCAGCGAGCCGTTCGGGAAGCGGCGTTCCTCAATGAGCGGCAGGCGGTCGAGATAGGCCCGCCGGAGACGCTCTCCGGGGACGGGTTCGATGGTGACGAACAGCCAGGCCGGGTCGTCCCCCGCCGGAGCGACGAGCGCGTACAGGCCGTCAAACCAGTGGATATCCTCCACTTCCCCGTGTGGCGTGTAATCGAAGATGAAGCGATCCAGATGGTGCGGCTCGGTTGTGCTGATCGCCACGCCGCCGGGCGGATCGTGGGACCGGAGATAGGCGGCGATGGCGGCCAGATCGGAGCGGTAGACGCGCTGCACCTCGGCGTTGTTCGGCCAGATCACGAAATAGGCCCGCGCCGTCTCGACCGTTGTCAGTCCGGCGGCGACGATCACCAGCGCCGCCCACCATCGGACCGGCCCGCCCGGATGCCCCGGCTGGCTCATCTGATACAGCCGGAGGAGCAATCCTCGCAGGGCTTCAAACCCCACCGCCGCCGCCAGATACGTGGCCGGTAAGGCCGGGCTGGCCCGCAGGAAGGCCGGAGGGGAATCCGTTACCGCGCTGGGGATCATCCCGATCCCCAGCCAGAGCACCACCAGTGCGCAGGCCAGCGGCAGGCGATCTTCCCTCCCGCCGGGCAGGAGCAGAATCCGCTGGCTCCGCGCAGCCCGGATCAGGAGGGCGATCCACAGGCAGATCGCAACGCCGATCAGGAAGATCACCGCCAGCAGAGGGTCGAACACCGGTCGGCTTGCGACGTTGTACCGCCACAGCGGATCGCCCCGCGTCGTCCACATCAGGAGCGTTTTCCGCGTCGCATCGAGCAGCGGGCCGGGGTCGCCTTCGCGCAGTGCCCGTAGCGGGATGGCGGTCTGCTGCACGCGCAGATAGCCGCCCCCGGCGCGGGCCAGCGCGACACCGAGCGGCAGATAAGCCAGACCGGCGGCGGGCCAGAAGGCGATCTGCCCCCGCCACGTCCGGCGGAGCGTCTCGCGCCCCCAGATCGCCAGATAAGCCGTCAGTGCGGCGAAGACCAGCGGCGCGGCGAAGGCCGCCGGGTAGGTGTAGAGTGTCAGGCCGAGCGCGAGGCCCGCCAGCGCGAAGCGCCACATCTGGCGTTTCCCGTCGGGGAGCAGCATCGCCCGCAGATACAGCCAGCCGGTCAGCGCGACGAGCGGCGGCAGGCTGACCGCCCGCAGCCCGACGCGGCTCATCCACAGCGGCCAGAAGCCCACCGCCATCAGTAGCGCAGCCATGAGCGCGACGCGCCGCCCGAAGGCCAGCCGTGCCCAGCGATAGGTGAAGACGAGCGTCAGCAGGCCGCATACCACCGCCGGATATCGGATGCCCAGCACGTTCCCCCCGAAGAGCGCCGTGCTGACCGCCATCAGGTAGATGAAGAGCGGCTCGTTGCCCGCGTTCGAGGTGAACCAGAGCGGCCTGTAGCCCTGCTGGACGGTGTAGGCGTCGTGCGCGTGGAACACCTCATCGTGCTGGAGACCGGGCGGGATGTCCCCCAGCCGGTAGATACGCAACGCCGCCGCGAGCAGCAGGATCACGGTCAGCGCAAAGAGGGTACGGGTCGGTGTGCGATGCTTCATGGGGAGGATTGTACCGTGTCAGGGCGGCGCGGCGAAACCGCTGGCATCGTGCTATCATAGACATGTGGAGTCAACCCGTTGATGCTCTGGAGGGGGCGGCAGTGATCTTTCAGTACACATGGCCTCAGGTCATCTCCCGGCAGAAAACCCAGACCCGGCGCGTTGCAGGTATGAACGAGGTTGCGATCCGCTCCCACCACAACCGGATCGTGGCCGTTATGCACAATGGCCGTGAGAAGTGGCGCGTCGGCAGAACATATGCCGTTCAGCCGGGGCGCGGCAGGAGGCAGATCGCGCGCATCCGGGTTGTGCGCATCAGGAGCGAGCGGCTTTCGCGCATCAGCCAGGCCGACGCCAGAGCGGAGGGTTTCGCCGATCGGCAGGAGTTCATGCGCACCTGGGAGAGAATTCATGGCCCCGGCAGCCGGGAATGTCGGGTCTGGGTGCTTGAATTCGAGCTGGTCGCTGTCTGCGTCAATCTGGAGGAGCTCCCACGCCCCAGCGCGGCCCGGATTCTCCCCGTGCCACAGAAGGAGATGGCTTCTGGATGATCCTCGACGATCTGGTAATCCTGGGCCGCGCCTGCCCCGAACCGTTGAAAGACGGGCGCGTCACGGTCTGCCTGGGAGGATGGTCGGATAAGCTTGGATTCGTGCGCCTGTATCCCACGCGGCCCGATATGAGGTGGCGCAGATGGGATGTTGTCCGGGTTGAGGTTGAACGGAACCCGCGCGATACTCGCGAGGAAAGCTGGAAGATCGCAGGCTCGAAAGATGAATGGGAGACGCTGGCCGATAAGGTAGAGATAGTGGGGCGTGTGGACTCACCGGAGCGGCGGCGCAACCTGATCGGCAATTTGACGGACCCCTGCGTTAGCGTAATCAATAATGAGAGGCGTAGCCTGGGCATTGTCAAACCGCAGATCCTCAAGACCTACTTCCGGGACAACCCCCATTACGGTAAGATGTGGCAGCTTGGCCTTCCCGGATTGACAGAACTTGATGGCGTGGAGGTCAAGCGTGATTTCCCCTTCGAGCCGAGAATCCGCTACCGTTGCCCCGATTGTCAGGCGGCGGCCGGGTATCACGATCAACAGGTGCTGGAATGGGGGTTCTATCGCTGGTTCGTCAGGCATCCAGAGGCACGCGATCAGGTCTGGGAAAACGCTCAGTTTGGACGGGAAGACACCGATATTTACCTGTTTGTCGGCAATCAGTTTGCCCACCGGAGCAGCTTTATTGTGATCAGTGTCCTGCGCGTCCCGGCAGGCCCGGTGAGGCCGCCTCTCCTCCCACTGCGCAAACGACGGGATGATCCCGTCCCCTGACCCGTGCTGTCGGATCAATAAGGCCCTCTACCGTTCACCGGCTGAGGCTCTGTGAAGAAGACCACACCATGACGGGTAAACGCGGAATCTTTCCCTCCGGCCTCCTTGTGCTTGTCTTCCTGCTACCCCTCCTCTCTGGATGCAGCACTGCCGCCGGACGGGCGGCTCAGGCGGCGAAGGTCTGGGCGGCGCTGGAGACGCCGGGCTGTGATCTTCCCTGCTGGCGCGGCCTGACGCCCGGACAGGCCACACTTGAAGAGGTGGGGGCGGTGCTGGGGGCGAGCGACTTCGTGGCCGGGTACAACTGCTTCGACCTGCCCGACGCGGAGGAGGAGGCCCGCGCGGGCGGCTTCTGCTACTGGGAGAGCCGGGCCGGATACCCCCTCTGGGGCGGGGTATTCCAGTTCGGGCGGGAGGGCGACGAGCCGCTCATGACCAATCTGCTGTACCTGCGCGTGCCGATCAGCTTTGAGGAGAGCGTCGCCCACTTCGGAGAGCCGGATACGGTCTGGGCGCTGCAACACGAACTCCGAAGCGACGAGTGCCGCTGCGCGGCCCGCAACCCCAAGCAGTCCGAGGATGGCGGCCCCGACTTCGACCTGATCTACCTGCGGCAGGGGATGATTCTCTCCGCCTTCGCCGAGCAGCCGGAGCAGTGGCCCTGCCTCTGCCGCCTGATGTGGGTGGACGCCATCACGCTTGGCCCCCCGACGGACGGCCTCGATCTGGATGGCTGGTGGCGGGAGATGTTCGGCTACGGGGCCGATGAGGAAGAAGGGGACTTTTTCGACTTCCCCGGCTGGGGAAAGCCGCTCCAGTAGGCAGAGCGCAGGAATCCCGTTGCGGAGATGTCAGCATTGCCGGTGAAACGTCAGCCAACGGGTAGACCGGCGACAGGAAAACGGCCCCTTTTCGGGCTATGATAAAAGTGCAATGCGATGAGCGGGTCCGGCAGGGAATTTCAGGGTGTAGCGGTAGGAGACAGCAACTGTAGCGGTAGACAGAACGGGCGGAATCGGCGCTCAGAAATAGAACGTGGTGGAGTGGTAGCGAGCGCCCCCGGACGCCAGGCTCGTCGCGTTGCGATGAACGCCTCTCTGCGGAGGGGCGTTTTTGTTGTGTATAGCACGCTCGGTCTCCAGCCGGTACAATCCCCGCTGGCGGAATGACCGGGCTACCGGGAGAGGGAGCGACGATGGGCAAACAACGGGTTCTTGTCCTGTGTACCGGCAACTCCTGCCGCAGCCAGATGGCGGAGGGCTGGTTACGTGCTCTCTATGGCGACCGCATCGAAGCGTACAGTGCGGGCAGCGACCCCGCCGGGTATGTCCATCCTCTCGCCGTCCGGCTGATGGCCGAGGCGGGCGTGGACATCAGCGGAGGACGTTCCAG
>DRKO01000330.1 GCA_011051745.1 Chloroflexota bacterium
AAACGATTGCCCCGGATCGCCCAGCCCATAGAAGCTAACCGTCCCTGTGATGGCGCGCCGTTCAAAGATGGCTGCCAGCATCCGCACCCGCGCCTCGAAGTAGCTACCTGTCTCTCTGATCAGACGAGGTAGATCGAACTCGTTGTAGGTGGCGGTCTGTAGCCCGCTTTTGGCCGCCTCTTCGCGTTCCATCGGACCGCAGACCAGGACGGCTGGCTCACCTCGCCGCTTGACGACGATCCCTTCCGTGATCTTCGCCCCGCCGGTCAGGTAGTGCAAAGCGTGGTTTTCGGGGGCAGGCCCCATCACGACGATGGCGTCTAAGCCCCGCTCATGCATCAGCCTGTCAAGGTCTGACTTCATGTTTTGAACTGCTCCTCTGCGAGATGCGGCGTGTCGTTCTCCTGCCTACGTTTTCAACTGAGGCAGGACTCCCTGAGCCAGTGCTTCCAGACCGTCCAGGTCGTCGAGGTCCAACCACTGCAACATGACCCGTTCGACGCCAGCGTCGGCCAGTTCACCCAGTTGATCAACAACCTGCGAGACGGTCCCGACAATTATCCCCAGAGCACGCGCTCCTTCAAAGGTGCGGTTCCGCGCTCCCAGCTTCTGCCTGACCTCTGCGTCATCCCGTCCGAACAGGCAACCGGTCATCAGAGTGCGTGCCACGTCGGCAGGCTGGCGACCGCTGGCTTCCAGCAATTCATCCAGGCGGGCGTTGAGTTCTACAAACTGATCCGGTGGTATGTACACGGCGTTCCATATAGAGGCGTAGCGGGCCGCCAGCGGCAGAGTCCGCTCCCGCCCGTTGCCGCCGACGAGGATCGGGGGGCCGCCGGGACGTTGCGGGCGAGGCAGCAGGATCGCCTCGCGCAGCCGGAAGAATTCGCCCTCAAAGTCCACCGGTTCATCGCTGGTGAGCAGACGGCTGATGACCTCCAGCCCTTCCTCAAAGCGTTTGAAGCGGCGGGGCACGTCGAGCAGGTTCCAGCCATAGTTGGTGTGCTCGCGTTCCTGCCAGCCTGCCCCCAGCCCCAGATGCAGCCGTCCGCCGGAGAGATCGTCAACCGCCGCTGCCATGCGTGCCGTCATCGTCGGGTGGCGGAACGAGACGGGCGAGACAAGTGGCCCAAACTCGATCCGACGGGTGTGGCTCGCCAGCCACGTCAGCGAAACCCACAGCTCCAGCGAGTCTCTGTCGGGTGGCCGGGCGTTGGTGTAGTGATCCGAGCGATACAGTCCGGCAAACCCCAGCTCTTCGACAGCGGTGGCGATGCGCTGCCAGCGCGGCCAGTTCAGGCCATTCTGGCCTTCGATCATGATCGCGACTTCAATCATCGGGTTTCCCTGTCTCCCAGTCCCCGGTCAGGCTCCGTAACGCCGCCAGTAGTTCCTCCTCATCCCGCTTCAGGACAGTGCGCGGGTCGAGCACCAGCCGATCATCCTCGATGCGGGCGATCACGGGGGGCTCGTGGGCGCGGAGGCGGGCGGCGGCTGCGTCCGGCGAGGGGAAGCGGATCGCAAGCAGTGCCGTTGGAAGCGTCTGGCCGGGCAGGCTCCCCCCGCCTACCATGCTCTGCCCTTCAACCACCTCACAGTTTAACCCGACCTCTGCCAGAGCGTCCGCCCAGCGCCGCGCCCGCTCATGTAGCATCTCACCCGGCGTACTGATCATCTGCCACACCGGAATGTGCGTCAGGGCCTCGTCTTTCAGATAGTGGAGCAAGGTGGCCGTCAGGCCGGAGAGCGCCAGTTTGTCGGGACGGATGGCGCGGGCCAGTGGATGACGCTTCAGGCGTTCGATCACGTCTGCCCTGCCGACCAGGATTCCGGCCTGTGGTCCGCCCAGCAACTTATCGCCACTGAACATCACCACATCCGCGCCTGCCGCGAGGCTGGCCTGTACGGTTGGCTCCGGCGCAAGGCCGAAGCGACCCGTGTCGAGCAGGGCCCCGCTGCCGAGATCGTCCACAACGAGCAGATTGTGACGCCGGGCCACCGCGACGATCTCCGCCAGCGTCGGCTCAGTCGTGAAGCCGATCAGGGCGAAGTTGGAGCGGTGCGCCCGCATGATGAGCGCCGTCTCCTCGTCTATCGCATTCTCGTAGTCGCGCAGATGCGTGCGGTTGGTTGTGCCGATCTCGACCAGCCGGGCCCCGCTCTGTGCCATCACATCCGGCATTCGGAACCCGCCGCCGATCTCCACCAACTGCCCGCGCGAGACGATCACGCCCCGCCCCTGAGGATGCTCTCGCGTCGGCCCGGCAAGCGCCGTCAGTGCCAGCAGCACGGCAGCCGCGTTGTTGTTGACGACCAGGGCCGCCCCGGCTCCGGTGATGCGCCGCAGGAGGGCCTCTGCGTGCAGGCTGCGTGAGCCGCGCCCCCCGCGCTCCAGATCGTATTCCAGTGTGCTGTATCCTCCGGCGACGGTGCGCATCGCCTGAAGCGTTGCCTCCGAGAGCGGAGCACGCCCCAGATTGGTGTGGATGATCACGCCGGTGGCGTTGATCACGCGCCGGAGCGTGGGAAGCGTCCAGCTCTCGAGCGTTGCCCGCGCTTCTGCGATCAGTTCTTCGGCGGTGGGAGGGGTGCAGAGGCCGTGCCGGAGGCGGTCTCGCGCCTCATCGAGCACAGTACGCAGGGCCTCGACTGTCAGAGGGCGGCCAAACGCTTCCAGCAGGGAGGAGGTTTGCGGGTGGCCGAGCAGGCGATCCACGCCCGGCAGACGACGAAAGGGGCTATCGTTCATTCCGGTCTCCAGGCCGCACGTTCGCGGAGGCGAAGGAGGGCCTCAATGGCGATCAAGGCCAGAGCGATGACAATCGCCAGGGGTACGGAGAGCAGGCGCGGGATGCGCAACCAGGCGCAGGTTGTGCCGAACAGGCCGACCCAGGTCGCCTGACGCACCAAGACGCCGGGCCGGAGGAAAAGACCCCGCTCCCGCGAAAAGCGCTGATTCAAGAAGCGGACGAAGGGCAACGCTGTGCCGGTCAACGCGATCTGGAGGAGGGCGTAAAACACCCAGCGGTTCGGGACGGTTGGCAGCGTGTTGCTGAGCAGCCAGATCAGGCCCGACCAGCCACCAACTGCAACCAGAATCCCGGCCACAACAACGCTGGTATGGGTTGCCTCCACGTATTCCCGACGCGGTGTGCGTCGTCCGGCCTGCCGGGTAGAAGCCATGACCGGATTATACAGGATGCTCCTTGCGGGTCACAAGGGTGGAAGGGCGGATGGCGATCAATTCGCCTTTGGCGAATTGATTCAGGAGATTTGCCCTGCGGGCAAACTCCACGAGCAGATGGCGGATGACCTATAGCTTATGGCCTATGGCATACAGCGTGTGGCGAGCAGTTCGCTGAGAGCGGAGTGGGCGAGGCACGCCTCGCCCCTACGGGTTGGCGGGGGCTGGGCTGCGGAGGGCGAATAGCATATGGCATATGGCGAATGGCGGATGGAGTCCGGTCAGTCATGGGTTGGCGCTTGGATATTCGGTTGGGCCTGTGTGGTGACGCGATGGCTCGCGGGTGCACATTCCAGGCGGCGGCGGCGGCTCCGGGCCACGGG
>DRKO01000331.1 GCA_011051745.1 Chloroflexota bacterium
AGCCTAGCGCAGGAGGCAGGTCTGGCATGACCTCGATGGTGACGTTCTCCTCTTTGATTCGTTGCTCAAACCGGCTCAGAGTATGCCGGACGACTTCGCCCATATCCACCCTGCCTGTGGCCTCCTCAGCATGGCGCAGGTGGGCAAACAGCAACAGACTCTCGATCATCTGATTCATACGGTTTGCGAAGTCCTCGATCCGGCGCACGTAGGTCAGCACCTCGGTGTTGCTCTGGCTCAAGTCGAGGGCGCTGATCAGGCTGGCGTAGCCGATGATCCCCCCCAGCGGAGTTTTCAGGTCGTGGGCGACGGTGTGGCTGAAGGCGTCAAGCTCTCTGTTCCGGGCTTCCAGTTCGGCGGCATGTTGCCGGAGCGTCTCATACAGTCGGGCGTTCTGGATGGCGATTGCGGCCTGATCGGCGAAGGCCTGTAATCGTTCCGCCTGTCTGGCTGTGAAAGCGTTGGGGGTTCCACTATCCAGATTGAGGAACCCGATGATCTCCCCGTCGAGCTGGATGGGCGCTCCTGCATAGGAGCGTATCCAGCGCGTCTCCGGTGTGCTGACCCAGTCGGGATCGGTCTGTGTGTCCGGAACGATCAACGGCTGCTTGGTCTCGGCCATCCTTTTGAGCGTGGGGGTCTCTTCGATGGGGAAGTCTTCCCCTGTCCCATTGGCAGCCCCTTCAAGAAGTCGCTTGGAGTAGCCCTGGCTGCGCACCACGCGGTGGGCTACGCCTCCCTCGACCAGCATAATGTTGGCCAGATCGTGGGCGACCACATCCCCGATGCTGGTCAGGATACGATCCAGCACCTGCTCCAGTTCCAGCGTGCTGTTAAGGGCGGCGGCTGAGTCGCGCAACGCTTCGGCCAGCACTCGCTGCTCACGCTCCGCGATCTCCGCCTGTTTGAGGTCTGTGATGTTATCCACGACGATCAGCACGTCTGAAGAGTCCATCACCGGCGTGACCTTGACCTTGAAGTAGTACAACTGGCCGTCAATCTCTGTGGCGTGCTCAAAGGAGCGTGGCGTCTCCGATTCCCGTACGGTCTCAAGAATGGCAAGCGCGTTCTCCGCCATCCGGGGGGGAGCGACATCGGTCAGGAGACGGCCTGCCGAAAGCTGGCTCCGATCCAGAAGATGCGGGAACTGCGGGGGGATGAAGAACGCCGAAATCCGATTCTCCTCATCCACAATCAGCAGCATGTTCGGCATGGAGGAGATCACCAGGTGCAGGGTGCGCCGTCCCTTGTAAAGCGCTTCCTCCGCTTTCCTGCTCTCCGTGATGTCGCGGAAGACGGCTAGCCGCCCGATGTGTTCCCCTTCTTTCTCGACGATGGGTGAGACCTGCAGATCAAGGTATCGCTTCTGGTCTCCCTCTTTCATCACCAGCTCGGAACGGACGCGCTTTCCATCGCACAGACACTCCACCAGAGCTTTCGGCTCCGTGAAGACCTCTTCCGCCGGCTGGCCGAGCATATCCGTTGAGAGATGGGAGAACAGTTGCTCCGCCGCCGGGTTGAAATCTACAATGCGATTCTGGGTATCCAGCACGATGACAGCATCGCTCATACTCTCCAGAACGGCCCCGCTGATCGCGGGGATGATGTCCAGCAGCCGAAGCCGGAGAATGCCACCGATGATCAGGAGGCTGCTCAGTGCGAAGGCGAAGGGGGTAGGATCAACGTACTGGAAAAGCCTCGCGCTGAAGGCATAGGGGATCGAGGCCATCGAGGGGATCAACGCCCCCAGGATCAGGGCCAGCGCCTGCCCTTGATAAAGAGGAGCCCGCTTGCGGAGAAGAGGGATCAGGAACAGTATCCCGATCATCACCAGTATGTAGCCGTATATCGCGTCAATCCACGACCAGGGGCCGGGCGTGATCTTGAGCATGATGTAGTTGTCAATGGTCTGCAGGCTCTGGCTCTTCCAGACCAGATGGTGAGCCTCGTTCGTCCACACCAGCACATTGGTGATGATCGGTTCAATCATCAGAAGAGCGACATACTGGCGCTTGAGCCAGTGGGTCCGGCCTGTATATTCGAGCACAAGGAGCAGCCAGATCGGTGGGAGGAGGGTTGAACCAATATAAGAGGCTTTGACCCACCAGACCTTGAGCGCGAAATCAACGCTGGTGTGTTCCAGCGTGACCATCAGGGCCCATTCAGCCGCCGCCAGGATGAGAATAGTAGCCGGGACCGCCCCCGGTGCAGGGCGGCGTTGCCATGCAATGAATGCCAGGACGAGAGATAAGGCAATTGTAGCTACCAGGAATCCCACGTAGGGGGGAAACTGCCAGTGCATAAGCCTTTTACTCCGCTGGCCCCGCCAGAGTGAGCGAGTGTGGCACTTTAACGAGGCCTGGGGCCATACTGGCCGCTCTGCAGCCAGGCCCGCAGCGTGCCGCGGTAGAGGGCACGTTCAAAGTACCCGCCATCAGGTGAGAGCCCATTGTATCCTTTTTCAAACAGTACTTCCATTAAAGGTTCCAGTTGTCTTGCGTAATGCGCCATGCAGGCCTCCGGATGAAGCCCCGGCCATGAGTAACAGCTCACCGTTGTGCGCCGGTTGTCAGAAGGTATCTCAGGCGGCACGGTCTTATCCCAGTCCGGATCGTCCGGCTCGAAGATGTACTTGTCGAGGTTGCCCTGTGGGATACCCTCAATGCCCCGCACCACCGGTGGATCATCCTCCAGCAGATAGGGATCAACCGCCAGATCAACAATGATGGCGTGTTCCGGCAGCCACGCGATCCACTCGTTCGGAACGACTGGACGGGAAGGGTCGCGCCGCTGGGTGGCGTCCACCAGCAGATCAGCCTGACGCATCAGCTTCTCCATCGTTCGCGGGTTGGCTGTGACGTTGCGCCCGGCTGCCACTGCCACCGATCCCGGCCCGCCCTGCGCGATGTGTTCGTTGTTGCGTTCCACGTTGCCCAGCTTGGTCGCCGCGTCAACGGCATGCTTGCCGACCATCCCCGTTCCCAGGATCAGCGTCTCAATCGGGTAACCGTCCTCGCGGCGCAGGTCGGGCCAGCGCTTCTCCAGAACGTCAAACGCGACCTCCAGCCCGTTCCATGCGACGGCCTTCATGTTCTCCACCAGCCGTAGATTTTGATCGTCCACGATGCTATCCAGCGAGATCGCATCTACTCCCAGCCGCTGGAGCCGTTCCACGCGCCGCCGGCGTGTGGGGAAGTGCAACATCGAGATCAGGCAACTGCCCGGTCGCAGCAGTTCAAAAGCCTCCTGCTCCGGAGACCTCAGCACGAGCACGAGGTCCTGCCGGAAAGCCTCCTCACGGCTGCACTGGCGCACGGCCTCGTTGCCCTGTCTGTAATCGTCAAAGCTGTATCCGAGCGTTGAGCCGTAACCTTCCTCAAGGTAGACTGTGGCCCCCAGACGGGTGAGAAACTGGATGAAGTCGGGCAGGAAAACGCGCTTCTCGCCGCGCTCCTTCTTCATGCGCGGGAATCCGATGGTCTTGGGTGGGGTCATTGTCTTCCTCCTGGGCGGGTATGGTCGGTGCTGAGATCGATCACTCCTCCGCTTGCCAGTGCGAAAGCATGGCGCGGGCTATCGCCCGTTCGAAGTATTTTCCCTGTGGATTGATGTTCTCCACGCCCCCTGCCTCGATGATCGTCCTCATCAAAGGGCTGAGCTGGCGTCCGTAGACCTCCATACAGGCTTGAGGATAAATTCCCGGCCACGAATAGCAGGAAACCGAAGTCCGCCGGTGGGTGGTGTCCACGCAGGCCGGCAGCCGCTCAAAAGCCGGGTCGTCGGGCCTGAAGATGTACTGATCCAGGTTCCCCTGCGGGATGCCCTCGATGCCCTTCACCAGTGGTGGGGACTTTGAGCAATCGTAGGGATCAACCGAGAGATCGAGCAGGACGGCATGCCGGGGCATGTGCCCGATCCATCTGTTGGGGATCACGCACTTGGTCGAGTCGACCCGCTGAGTGGCATCTATCAGCAGATCGGTCTGCGAGAGAATGTCAATCATCACCTCCTCGAGCGATGCCACGTCGTAATCCACAACCGTCGTCAGCACGCCGGGGACACCCCCTTCGGCCAGTCGTGCTCGCAGATCAATATCTCCATACCGGGCTACTGCACGCACAACGTGCCCCCCGACCGCCCCCGCTCCCAGCAGCGTCACCCGGATCGGTGGGCGGCGCGGGTCCTCAAAGCCGGGGGCGGGGGACTGTTCCCGCAGGACTTTGAACGCCACTTCCACACCGTTCCACGCCACCGCCTGCAGATTCTCCACCAGACGGCGGCCCGTGTCATCCTTGACCGAGTCGAGCGAGATGGCCTCAAGCCCCCGCTCCTTCAGGAACTTCACCCGCTCCGGGCGGGTGGGATAGTGGATCATCGCGATCAGGCAGGCGCCGGGGCGCATCAATCGCAACTCGTCTTCCCCCGGATAGCGCAGGATGAGGACATAATCCTGCCGGTATACCTCATCATGGGAGGCGAAGCGCACGCGAGGGGCCAGCCGTCGGTAGTCCTCCTTGCCATATCCCATCCCGAACCCGTAGCCTTCTTCAAGGACGACCTGTGCCCCTAGTTTTTCCAGCCGGGCCACAAAAGACGGCAGGAAGTCACGGCGTTCACCTGCCTCCTGACGCATGCACGGCAGTCCAAAGGTGAGCATAAGTCCCTCTCTGGAGATGGGGCCCTTACAGGGGTGTGAATGTCCTGCTTGAGTCAATTATAAAAAGAGTCTGTGGGATTGTGAAATGAACCGGCCCCTGCCTGATGGCTCATCCGTCACGGGGCCCCCGACGGCTGAAGGGGCGTGGTATGGTATAATTGGCTCCGCGTATGCGGCTAAAGGGACCAGCCTCTCATGACTCGATCACCAGACCGATGAGCGACGACAGGATACGCCAGACGTATCGCCTGATGACATATAATATCGGCGGCGGGCACAAAGCCTTCAACTCCAGCAGGCAGGCCGCTGCCCGTGTCGTCGCCAGCGTCTCCCCGGATGTGCTGGCTCTTCAGGAAGTGGTTCGCATTCAAAACGCCGATGGCCAGTGGCGCGATGAACTGGAGACCATTCAGGCCTCTCTCGATGGGCCAGTTAGCGCGTTTTACGGGGCCACCCTTACGCTCAGGGAGCATATGCACCCCGCCAAGCAGGCCATGGCTCACGCCGTCTTTCACGATTATCTGGACTGGCAACAGGGCAATGCCCTTGTATCACGCTGGCCCTTTCA
>DRKO01000332.1 GCA_011051745.1 Chloroflexota bacterium
CGTTCTGCCCCGCACTCCGGTGGATAACGTCAGGCGTCTGGTGGAGTTCGTCCATGAATCCACTCGCCGCTGATCGGGAGAAGGCCGGAGGCGCGGAGAGAACCTCTGCGACTCTGCGCGTTGCCATTGTCGGGGGCGGCATCACCGGGCTGAGCGTCGCATGGTATCTGGAAAGAGAGGCCGCCGCGTCCGGCGTCGCCCTCCGGTACACCATCCTCGAACGGTCGCCCCGCTGGGGCGGCAAAATCCGCACCGAGCGGATCGCCGGTTTCGGTGACGAGCCGTTTGTGATCGAGGCCGGGCCTGACTCGTTTCTCACCCAGAAGCCCTGGGCACTCCGGCTTGTCCGTGAGATCGGCCTTGCCGATCGCATCCTCAACACAAACGATCACCTGCGCCGCGTGTTTGTGCTCCGCAGGGGGAAGCCCGTCCCGTTGCCCGACGGTGTGCTGTTGATCGTGCCGACTCGCATCCTGCCTTTTGTGCTCTCGCCGTTGCTCTCGCCGCCTGCCAAGCTGCGGATGGGGCTGGAGCTTTTCATCCCTCCGAGGCGCGACGGAGAGGATGAAACCGTCGCCGATTTCGTGAGGCGGCGGCTGGGCGCGGAAGCGCTCGACCGGCTGGCTGAGCCGCTGATGTCCGGCATCTACAACGCCGAAGCGGAGCGGCAGAGCCTGCTCGCCACGTTCCCGCGCTTCCGGGCGCTTGAGGAGCAGTTTGGCAGCCTGATTCGCGGCATGTTGATCTCCCGGCGTGCTCACAGGCGGCGTCGCTCTGCTGCCAGCGACGGTAAGACATCTGCCATGTTTGTTTCGCTGCGGGCGGGCATGTATGAACTCGTTGAGGCTCTGACGGATAGGCTGTCGGGCGATCTGCGCCTCAATGCCGGTGTGGAGCGCATAGTCCGGCGGCGAGGCGGTCGCTATGAGCTGCTGCTTGACGGGGAGGAGCGGCTGGAGGCCGACGCGGTGATCATAACCACGCCTGCCTGCGCTGCCGCTGACCTGCTACAGGACGTCGCGCCGCTGGCCGTCGAAGGGCTGAGGGCCATTCGATACGTCAGCACCGGCACGATCTCGCTGGCCTTCCGCGCCGATGAGATCAATCACCCGCTCGACGGGTTCGGGCTGGTTATTCCCCGCAGTGAGGGCCGCCGCGTCAACGCCATCACGTGGACATCAACCAAGTTCGACCATCGCGCACCGGAGGGATACGTGCTGCTGCGCGTGTTCTTTGGTGGGTCGCGCCGTCCGGAGATGATGGAGAAAGACGATGACGAACTGCTCTCGATTGTGCGCTCCGAACTCTCGGAACTGATGGGCCTCGACACCAGGCCGATCCTGCACCGCATCTATCGCTGGCGCAGGGCCAACCCGCAGTATGACGTCGGTCATCTGGAGCGCGTTGGCGCCATCGAGGCGGCGCTTCCGTCCGGCGTGTACGTGACCGGCAGCGCCTATCGCGGCGTTGGCCTCCCTGACTGCGTCTATCAGGCGCAACAGACTGCCCGCCGCGTGCTGGAAACAATCCGCCCGCAGGCTCCCGCCCCGATCCAGGTCTCCACACAGGACGGAGGATAAGCAGATGACGAATACGCAACGCTCACGGGAACTGTTCGAGCAGGCCAGGCGGCTCATCCCCGGCGGCGTGAACAGCCCTGTACGCGCTTTCCGCAGCGTGGGCGGTACGCCGCGCTTCATCGAGAGAGGCAGGGGGGCGTACATCTGGGATGCCGACGGCAACCGCTACGTGGACTATGTGCTCTCGTGGGGGCCGCTGGTGCTGGGGCATGCGCATCCGGCAGTCGTCGAAGCGCTCCAGAAGGCCGTCGCTCGTGGGACGAGCTACGGAGCCCCCACCGGGCTTGAGAACGAACTGGCGCAGCTTGTCGTTGACACCGTGCCCTCGGTTGAGATGGTGCGCTTCGTGAACAGCGGAACCGAGGCGACGATGTCCGCTCTGCGGCTGGCACGGGCCTTCACAGGGCGCGACAGGATCGTTAAATTCGCCGGTAACTATCACGGCCATGCTGATATGTTACTGGTGCAGGCGGGGAGCGGCGTCGCGACGCTGGGGCTGCCGGACTCGCCGGGCGTGCCCGCTGCCGTTGCGTCCGATACGCTGGTCGCGCCCTATAACGATCTGGAGGCGGTACGCCGCCTTTTTGAGCAGTATCCCGATCAGATCGCCGCCGTGATCGTGGAGCCCATCGCCGCCAATATGGGGTTCGTGATGCCTGAGTCCGGCTTCCTGCCGGGCGTGCAGGAGCTGTGCCGGGAGTTCGGGGCGCTCTTCATTCTGGATGAGGTCATGACGGGCTTCCGCGTCGCGCCGGGCGGAGCACAGGCCGTGTGGGGACTTGATCCCGATCTAACGACGCTTGGCAAAGTGATCGGCGGGGGGCTACCGGTGGGGGCTTATGCCGGGAAGCGGGAGATCATGGAGATGGTCGCTCCCGCCGGACCGATGTATCAGGCCGGGACGCTTTCCGGCAATCCGCTGGCGATGACCGCCGGGCTGGCGACCCTGCGAACGTTGCTGGAACCGGGCCTGTTTGAGGAGATCGCTCAGAAGGCAACCCGTCTCGTTGAGGGGATCAGGGCCAGCGCTGAGGAGGCAGGGATTCCCCTGCAGGCCAGCCACGCGGGAACGATGTTCGGGTTCTATTTCCTCAAAGATGAGGGGGTGGTCATCACCGATTATGCCAGCGCGAAGCAGCACGCCGATACGGAGCGCTACGCCCGCTTCTTCCATCTTATGCTGGAGGAAGGATTCTACTTCGCCCCCAGCCAGTTTGAAGCGGGTTTCCTGAGCAGCGCTCACAGCGCCGACGATATCGAGAGGACGATAGAAGCGGTCCGGCGCGTCTTCCCGCGCCTCTGAAGCGGCGCTTACGTGAGGAGGTCGTCCGGGCGGCGTCTTTCCCGATCCGGGCAGAGTGACTCAAAGAAGCCATCTCGATCCGGTCTGTGGTTCGAGATGGCTTCTTTATCAGGCTGGGGGAAAGGGATTCGAACCCCTACTGGCGGAGCCAGAATCCGCTGTTCTGCCAATTAAACTATCCCCCAGTGCAGAGCAAATTGTACCGCAATCGCCCTCCGGCGGCAACGTTTTTTCTGCCGATCCTTCCTCCGGGGTGGGGAGCCTGTCCCGGTGGCTGTCCTGTCCCTCCCTCCTGCCGGAAAGTCACGGATGCTCTATACCGATCATATATATTTTATTGACTTTTTGTACTGATCGAATATATAATGGTCTTAAAATATGGTTATCGGGCATTCAGAACGTCCTGCAAATCGCGATTACCCTCCTCCCGGTTCGGGGATCGCGGTTTGCGAAATCTTTTCAGACGCCAAAGGGACGTGATGCGCAGCGAGGTTCCCGCCTGATCGGCTCTCGTCGAGCCAGCGATGGCTCTCATCCTGCTCTGACAGGCGGCGATGGGTAGCTTCCTTCCCTCGTAAGCATTCAGGCCAGCGATAACCCGATCAGCGAACAAAGCTAAAGGCACTGTCCATGAAAACATCCAAGCAGATTGATGCTATTGATCTGGCGATCATTCGGATGCTGAATCTGGATGGTCGCCGCTCGTATGCCAACATCGCAGCGGAGCTGGGCCTCTCGCCGTCCACCGTCCAGCAACGGGCCAACCGGCTCATCAACGAGGGGCTGCTCACCATCCGGGGCATGGTTCACCCCGCCGATCTGGGCGACATGATCATGGCGATGATTGCCATCAAGGCTGAAGGAACCAGACTGCGGCAGGTGGCCGCCGAGGTCGGCAAGCTTCCGGCCGTCCGGTGGGTCGTGATCTGCGCCGGGCAGTACGACATCCTCCTTGAGGTCGTCTGTGAGGATAACAACCATCTGCTCTCACTCATCTCCAAAGAGCTGGCGAAGATAGACGGCGTCCGCGAGACGGTGACCTTCCCCTACCTTGAGATTACCAAGCGTGCTCATGAGTGGATATTACCGGAGTGAGGGTAAAGGAGTGTTGCCCCCGATCTAAAACAGATTTACCCGCCAGCAGCTTTATGCACAGAAAACGTGTCAAGCCCATTTAGTCGAAGGAGGTAGAACGTATGACCCTGGAAGCAAAAGCCCCCCTTCCCAAGCTGTCCAAGCCCAAAGATACAGAGATGCCGGAGGCCAGGCACTACAAGCTCCTCATCAATGGCGAATGGGTAGACGGATCAACCGGCGAGGAGGTGGCCGTCCACAGCCCGGTTACCGGGGAGATCATCGGGTACTACCCCAAGGCCAGCAAGGAAGACATTGATCGGGCCGTCAAGGCCGCCCGCGAGGCCGAGGAAAAGTACCGCCTGATGCCTCCTTTTGAGCGGGCCGCGCTCATGCACCGCATCGCTGAGGCAATTGACCGTAACCGCGAGAAGCTGGCCCGCCTGAAGTCGCTGGAGAACGGCAAGCCGTATGAAGCAGAGGCCCTGCCCTGCGTGGATGAGACGGCGGAGAACTTCCGCATCGCGGCGGAGGATGTCAAGCGGCTGGAGAGCGCCATCATCCCCTCCCGCGATGGGAACAAGCGCATCTTCACCTTCTACCGCCCTTACGGCGTGTGGACGACCATCACCCCCTGGAACTTCCCGACCCTGATCCCCTCTGAGACGCTCGCCCCCGGCCTCGCCGCCGGAAACGTCATCATCTTCAAGCCCTCGGAGTACGCCCCCCTCTCCGGGCTGGCGATGGCCGAGGCGATGATGGAAGCCGATCTGCCCCCCGGCATCATCCAGTGCATCCCCGGCGAAGGGCCGACGGTGGGCGACTGGCTCGTCTCCCATGAGGGCGTGGATGCCATCGCGTTCACCGGCTCCGACCGGACGGGGCGGATCATCGCCTCACGCGCGGGGCTGAAACATCTCCTGCTTGAGATGGGCGGGAACGGCCCGACCATCATTCTTGACGACGCCGATCTGGAGAAGGCAGCGGAACTGACGGCCTTCGGCTGCTTCTATGAGGCCGGGCAGGTGTGCTGCGCGACCGAGCGTATCCTCGTCCACAAGAACATCCACGAGGAATTTGTCGAACTGATGCTTGAGCAGGCCAGGCAGGTCGTGCTGGGCGACCCGATGGACGAAAACGTCACGATGGGGCCGCTGTGCAACGAGATGACCGCCCGGAAGATGGAGCGCCACATCGCGGATGCCGTCGAGAAGGGGGCCAAACTGCTCTACGGCGGCAAGCGGGCGGAGGGCTATCCCACCGACCTGTACTATGAGCCGACCGTCATAGACCTTGTACCGGAGGATGCCCTCATCTCGCATGAGGAGTCGTTCGGGCCGCTGGCGGCCATCAGCGTCGGTGAGGACGACGACGATCTGATCCGGCTGGCGAACATTGACCGTTACGGTTTGCAGATGGGGCTTTTCACCTCGAGCATCAGGCGGGCCTTCTACTTCGCCGACCGTCTGCGGACCGGTAATCTGGTCATCAACGACAACACGGACTACTGGGAGCCTCACGTCCCCTTCGGCGGGGCGGGCGGCACGGTCAGTGGACACGGGCGCATCGGCGGCAAATACACCATGCTGGACATGGTTTACCTCAACACCGTGGTTCTGGACTTCATGAACGTCAGAGACTGAACGTCTCGCAGAGCGGGGAGGATGCACTGGCAGGCCGCCCGGTCTGGGGTGCATCCTCCGAGGATTTCTCTTTCTTTCACTGTTCAAGAAGAGGAGGTTGAACATGAGACAGCGACTAGGGCTCCGCAGCAACAGGCAGGGATTCTGGCTTACGGCGGTTTTCCTGCTGATCGTTCTGGTCCTTGTGGCCTGCGGCGGCGGCGCACCGGCGGAGGAAGGCGGGGAGGAAGCCCCGGCGGAAGGGGCGGAAGAAGAGGCTGCCCCGACCAAGATCGTCATCTCGAACTGGGATGCCTATATGCCGGAAGACCTGCTGGACAACTTCACGGCAGAGACCGGCATCGAGGTTGAGCTTGCCCTGCACGCCACCAACGAGGAGATCGTCGGTAAGCTCGTCGCTTCGGGCGGGCGCGGCTTCGATGTTGTGTTCGTCACCGGGCAGTTTGCCCAGGCCCTGAACAATCAGGGGCTGCTGGCCGAGATCAACCACGATCTGATCCCCAACATGGCGAACCTCTATCCTGAGGTCAGCGAGATCGCTTTCGACCCCGGCAACACGTTCTCTGTGCCCTACACCTGGGGCACGACCGGCCTCTGCTACCGCACCGATCTGGTTGACTTCGAGCCGACAAGCTGGTTCGACCTGCTCCGCCCGCCGGAGGAACTGGTCGGCAAGATCACAATGCTCCAGACCGACCGCTGGCTGCTGCTGCCCGCTCAGAAGGCGCTTGGCTTCTCCGCCAACACCACCGATCCGGAGGAGATGGCCCAGGTTCGCGATCTGCTGATCGAGGCCAAGCAGAACCTGCTGGCCTACGACGACACCACCTTCTACTCGCGGCTTGTCTCCGGCGAGGCCTATCTGGTCGAGGCGTGGGATGGCTGGTGCAACTACGGTATCGCCGAGAACCCCGACATCGCCTTTGTGGTTCCAGAGGAGGGAAGCGACCTCTGGGTTGACACGATGGTGATCCCGGCTGCCTCGGAGAATCAGGAAGCGGCCCACGCCTTCATCAACTACGTGCTCCGTCCTGAGGTCGCAAGCTGGGTTGTCGAGAACATCCTGTACAAGGTTCCCAATCAGGTGGCGATGGAGCAGATCGATCCCACTCTGATCGAGACGTTCCCCAACCTGGGCATGAGCCCGGAGGAACTGCTTGCGCAGGAAGCGCTGCTGGATGTGGGTGAGGCTCAGGAGCTCTACACCGAGATCGTCACTGAAGTTCTGGCCAGCGAGTAACGAACCCATAGCCTGACTGTCTGTAGCCGGGGGGAACGCCTCCCGGCTACAGACACGGGAGAGGTAGCGTGAAGAAGTTCACTCAGCAGCTTGTTCTGCTAGGGCCGGGGTTGGCCTGGCTCGTCGTCTTCCTTGTGATCCCGCTTGTCCTGATCCTGTCCTATAGCTTCTTCCGGCGGGGGCCTTACGGCGGGGTGGTCTACGAGTTCACGCTGAAGAACTACAAACAGCTTTTTTCCCCGCTCGTGCTGCGTGTCTTTCTTACCTCGCTGCGCATCGCCGTGATTACGACCGGGCTGGCCCTCCTGATCGGCTATCCCACCGCCTACGCCATCGCGACCGCCGCCCCGCAGTGGCGGACGACGCTCCTCGGTCTGGTGGCGCTGCCCTTCTGGACGAGCTACCTGATCCGCACCTATGCCTGGATCGTGCTCCTGAACCGGGAAGGCGTGATCAACCATTTCCTGATGCGTCTGGGGATCATACACGAGCCGCTCGGCCTGCTGTATAACGAATTCGCCATCATCATCGGGTTGCTGTACGGGTATCTGCCGTTTATGATCCTGCCCCTCTACTCGTCCATCGAACGCCTCAACCCGGAGTTACGGGAAGCCGCTGCCGATCTGGGCGCGCCGCCCCTCAAGACGTTCTTCACCGTGACGCTGCCGCTGACCCTTCAGGGCGTCATCGCCGGTTCGATCTTCGTCTTCGTCCCCAGCCTGGGGAACTTCGTCGTTCCAGAATTGCTCGGCGGCGGACGCCGGCTGATGATCGGCAATCTGATTCAGAACCGCTTCCTGAAAGCGCGTGACTGGCCTTCCGGGGCAGCTATGGCGTTTGGCGTTATGAGCATCGTCCTGATATTGCTGCTGCTTCAGGCCTGGGCGACAAACCGCCTTCAGGAGGGAGGGGCCAATGCGGAGTAAGTTTCTGAAGCGCGTCCGGGCTCTGGATGTTCATCTGGTGCTCGTCTACCTGTTTCTGTACGGCCCTATTGTGATGCTGATTGTGCTCTCGTTTAACGAACTGGGGCTGCCGACCGCCTGGGGGGGCTTCTCGCTCAAGTGGTACGGGGAGCTGGCGAGGAACACCGCCCTGCTGAACGCGGGCATCAACTCCCTGATTGTGGCGGGCGGCTCCACGCTGGTTTCCGCCGTCATCGGGACTCTGCTGGCTATCGGGCTGGAGCGTGCCGTCAGAAGTACGTTGCTGGACGCCTTCGTATTCGTCCCGATGATCATCCCCGATATCGTTCTGGCAATCGCGTTGCTCTCCTTCTACAGCCTGCTCAAGATGAGGCTGGGGCTGTATTCGATTATGCTATCCCATATTGTGTTTAACATCGCCTTTGTGGCGGCGATTGTACGTACCCGGCTCAGTTACTTTGACCCCTCGCTGGAAGAGGCCTCGATGGACCTGGGGGCGACCCAGATCAAGACCTTTCTCAAGATCACCCTGCCCCTGATCCTGCCGGGCATCATGGCCGGGGCGCTGCTGGCCTTCACCATCTCTTTTGACGAGTTCGTCATCGCCTTCTTCACCGCCGGGCCCGGCCAGCCGACCCTGCCGATTCAAATCTACTCCATGGTGCGCTTTGGCGTCACCCCTGACGTGAATGCCCTGTCCACCATCATCCTGTTCATCAGCATTACGTCCATCCTGGTCGCACAACGTCTGAGCGGCATGCGAGGTGTGTTATGAGTGGCAACGGCCCTCTGGTCGCTATTCGAAACGTCGTCAAACGCTTTGGGAGCATTGTGGCCGTCAACAATGTGAGCCTTGATGTCCAGCAGGGTGAATTCTTCGCCCTGCTGGGGCCGAGCGGGTGCGGCAAGACAACGTTACTGCGGATGCTGGCCGGATTTGAGACGCCCGACTCCGGCGAGATTCTGTTAGAGGGGGAGGACCTGGTCGGCGTCAAGCCCTGGAAACGACCCGTTAACATGATGTTCCAGTCCTACGCCCTGTTCCCGCACATGACGGTTTATAACAACGTCGCCTACGGGTTGCGTGAGGACAGGCTGGATAAGCAGGAGATTGACCGGCGAGTCCGGGAAGTGCTCGAAATGGTGGGGCTGCTGGGGCTGGCCCGCCGCAAGCCGGATACGCTCTCCGGCGGGCAAAAGCAGCGCGTGGCGCTCGCCCGCGCGATCGTCAAGCAGCCCAAAGTCCTTCTCCTCGATGAGCCGCTGGCCGCGCTGGATCGAAAGCTGCGCGTTGAGATGCGGCTCGAATTGAAACGGCTTCAGCATGAGGTCGGGATTGCCTTCATCTTCGTGACCCACGATCAGGAAGAGGCCCTCACCATGGCCGACCGCGCCGCCGTGATGAACGCCGGGCAGGTGCTTCAGGTCGGCACACCTCAGGAACTCTATGAACTGCCGACCTCCCTCTTTGTCGCCAACTTCATCGGCGAGTCGAATGTCTTCACCGGCTCCCTCAAGGTGGCGGGCGACGATGTCACGGTCGTGGGGGCTGAGAGGGCGTGGAGGGTTTCGGCGGAGGCCAGCCGACGGGTCGGCCTGAAGGACGGCGACGCGGTGGCAATCGTCATCAGGCCGGAGCACCTCCAGATTATTCCGGCTGCCAGCGGGCAGGAGACGAACGGCCTTTCGAATACTGCCACAGGGATGTTGATCGAAACGGCCTATCTCGGCTCGATGCGCCATTACATCGTCGAACTGGACGACGGCACGCGCGTGATGGCCCAGACACAGGCCGGGCACATCTTCGACAGCCTGACGGAAGGGACAAGGGTCAGCGTGGGCTGGGAGCTCGAGCGCGGGGTGCTGGTTCCGGCGGATGACGAAGCTCTGATCGAGGGAGCGGGCCTCTCAGGCGCGTTGTGAGGGCCTGCCGGGGTCTCGTGCCACGCTTTCAGGAGTGATACACCTGCATGGGAATTTTCTGGGGGTTGGTCGCAGCTCTGACATGGGGCGTTACAGATTTTCTGATCAAGTCGGCTGCCACGCAGATAGGGGCCATCCGGGCCGCCTTCTACGTTGAACTGCTGAGCCTGATCCCGCTGGGGGGCTATTATCTGCTCGCCGGAGGGCGGATCACGCCCGACGCGCTGCCGTCGCTCGGTCTGGCCCTGCTGATCGGGGTCATCAACGCGCTGGCGACGCTGGCGCTTTACCGGGCCTACCAGATCGGCGAGGTCTCCACTCTCGCGCCCATCGTCTCCACCTTCAGCGTGATCACGGTCGTTCTGGCGCTGGTGGTGCTGGCCGAGCGACCGTCCCCTCTGCACAGTCTGGGGATCGCCCTGACGCTGCTCGGTGTGATCGCCGTCTCGACCTCCCGCTCGGTGCTGCGCCATGTGAAGTATCTCTTCACTGCGCCGGGGGTGGGCTGGGCGCTGGCCTCTGCGCTGGGCTTCGGGCTGGCTTTCTTCCTGCTCGACTACGTCGTCGAGGGGATCGGGTACATCGCGCCGGTCGTGGCCTTCCGCCTGACGGGGGCGCTGGGCTTTCTGGGCCTGGCGCTGGCCGGGAGGCTCGATCTGAAAATCCCCGGCAGAAAGGTGTGGCCGGTGCTGGTGATGCTCGTCGTGGCGGATACGCTGGGGTATCTGGCGTATAACCTGGGCATCAGCACGGCTTATGTGTCGCTGGTATCCACGCTCTCCAGCCTGTACGCGCTGATTTCCGTGATGCTGGCCCTGATTTTCCTGAAAGAACGTCTTGAAGTGAACCAGCAGATGGGCGTTGCCGCCGTCGCGCTCGGCATCGTCCTTGTGCTGGCCTGAAGCACCGGAGCCTGCGGGAGCGGAAAAGCAGGCACATTCCAACCAGGAGATAAGAGATCATGAGCCTGAGCAAGACACAGTCCGCATACGAGCGAGCGAGCAAAGTCCTTCCCTTCGGCGTAACGTCCAATTTCCGCTTCTGGGGGGAGGGGAAAACCCCGATCGCGGCGCGAGGAGAAGGGGCTTATCTGTACGACCTTGACGGCAACCGCTACATTGACTATCGCCTTGCCTTCGGGCCGGTGATTCTGGGGCATGCTTATGAGGCCGTTAACCGGCGGGTCAGCGAGGCCATCGGCGACGGCACGCTGTTCGCCATGACGCACATGTGGGAGATTCGCGCCGCCGAGCGCATTCAGCGCATGTGCCCCGGTGTGGACCGCGTCCGGTTTGCCAACTCTGGAACCGAGGCCACGATGCACGCCATCCGGCTGGCACGCACCTACACCGGACGGGAAAAGGTGCTCAAGTTCGAGGGGCACTATCACGGGATGCACGATTACCTGCTCTTCTCGACCGCCGGGATCAAGGTGGAGGCCGCTGGCCCGCCCGACGCGCCGGTTCCCGCCCCCCAGACGCCCGGCATCCCCCGCGTGATCAGCGATCTGGTTCTTACCGCGCCCTGGAATGATTTCGAGTATCTGGAGAAAGTCGTCACCCGGCACGGCGAGGAGCTGGCGGCCATCATTTTTGAGCCGATCATGGGCAACGCCGCCTCGATAGGCCCTCTGCCGGGCTGGCTGGAGCACATCCGCGCCCTGTGCGATAGATACGGCATCGTCATGATCATGGATGAGGTGAAGACCGGCTTCCGGGTGGCCCCCGGCGGCGCACAGGAGTTGTTCGGCGTTCAGGCTGATCTGGTCACCTATGCGAAAGCGCTGGGCAACGGGTTCCCGATCGCGGCGCTGGGCGGGAAGCAGGAGATCATGGATCACATCGGGCCGGGGCGTATGCTTCAGGGCGGCACGTACACCGGCAACGCCGTTGGTACAGCCGCCGCCGACGCGGTGCTTGAGTTGCTGGAGGACGGGGAAGTCCTGCGCAGCATCAACGCACGCGGCGAGCGGCTCTCCGGCGGCCTGAGTGAGATTCTGACCCGTCACGGGATCGCGCATCACATCAACGGGCCGGGCAGCATGTTCGGCCTGGTCCTGACGGAGGGCGATCCGCCGCGCAACATCCGCGAGTGGTTGCAGACCGATCAGGCGCTCTATACCCGCATCGCGATGGAGCTCATCAAGCGCGGGGCGATGCCCGATCCGGATGGCCGCGAGCCCTGGTTCCTGTGCTATGCCCTCTCCGATCAGGATGTGGACGACACGCTGACAGCCTTTGAGGAAGCCGTTAAAGCCGCTACGGGCTGAGGCAGGCGGTGAGAGAGACCAGGGTCCACGTCCGACTGTACGGCATCCTGCGGGACAGGCTGCCGCCGGAGGCGAGGGGCGAGATCACCCTCACGCTGAAGGGCGATGCCAGTGTGGCCGATGTGGCCGCCTGGCTCAGGCAGATGGGGGTCAAAATGGCGCTTGAGTTCGCCGTCAACGGGGAAGTGGTTGACGGGGACCGCCCCCTCTCGGACGGGGACAGAGTGGAGATATTCAGCCCGGTAGCAGGTGGATGAGCGTTAGAGGAGCCGCACCATGCCTCACGGATATCACGGCCAGATACTGCATGTAGACCTGACCACAGGCTCGCTGGAGATCGAGAGACCGCCGGACTCGTTCTACCGGTTTTACATGGGAGGGAGTGCGCTCGGCCTGCGCTACCTTCTGAAGCACACCCCCGCCGGAGCCGACCCGCTCGGCCCGGAAAACACGCTGGTGCTGGCCCTCAGCGTGCTGACCGGCGCGCCTGTCTCCGGGCAGAGCCGCGTGACGGCGGTCGCAAAGTCCCCCCTGACCGGGGCGGTCGGCGACTCACAGGCTGGCGGCTTCTGGCCTGCTCAGTTCAAGTTCTCAGGCTTTGACGCGCTCGTCATTCGGGGCCGCTCGGAGCGACCCGTTTACCTGTGGATACATGACGGGGAAGCGGAACTGCGCGACGCCGCGCACCTGTGGGGACGCATCACGGGCGAGGTTGAGGATGCTCTCCGTGAGGAACTGGGCGACGAGAAGATCGAGGTGCTCCAGTGCGGCCCCGCCGGGGAGAAGGGTGTGCGCTTCGCTGCCCTGATCAATATGAGCACCCGCGCCAACGGGCGTACCGGCATGGGGGCCGTGATGGGTTCCAAGAACCTGAAGGCGGTCGTTGTGCGCGGGAAGCTGCGCCCCTCGCTCGCCGATGCGAAGGCGCTCAACGCGCTGGCCCGGCGCGGCGCGAAGGAACTGCCCGACTCGATGATCGCCGGGCTGGCGAAGTACGGGACAGCCGAGATCGTCGTTCCCCAGAACAAACGCGGCGGCCTGCCCAGCTACAACTGGGATAGCGGTGTCTTTGACGGCGCGGAGGCGATCGGCGGAGAGAGACTGTACGACACCATCCTCAGGGAACGTGATACCTGCTACGCCTGCACGGTGCGCTGTAAGCGCGTCGTCGAGGTCACGGAAGGGCCGTACCGGGCGGACCCCCGCTACGGCGGCCCGGAGTATGAGACGCTGGCGACCTTTGGCAGCTATTGCGGGGTGGACAATCTGGAGGCGATCGCGCTCGCCAATCAGATCTGTAACCAGTACGGGATGGATACCATCTCGTGCGGGGCGACGATTGCATGGGCGATGGATTGCTTCGAGAACGGGTTGATCACCTCCGAGGACACCGGCGGGCTTGAACTGCGCTACGGCGATGCCGATCTCATCGTCCGCCTGACGGAGATGATCGGCAGGCGGGAGGGGTTTGGCGACCTGCTGGCCGAGGGTTCGGCGGCGGCGGCGCGGGTTCTGGGGCGCGGCACAGAAGAGCTCGTTGTGGCCGTTAAGGGGCAGGAGATGCCCGCCCACATGCCGCAGGTCAAGCGCAGCCTGGGGCTGATCTACGCCGTCAACCCCTTTGGAGCCGATCACCAGTCCTCGGAGCACGATCCGCCTTACGAGGGCGGCTACCACTACTACGAGGAGCGCATGAAGGCCCTCGGCCTGACCGATCCGCAGCCCAAATACAGCCTGACGGATGAGAAGGTGCGCTACGCCCTCACGACGCAGTATCTGTATAGCTGTCTGGACTCGATCAACATATGCCAGTTCGTGTTCGGTCCGGCCTGGCAGCTCTACGGGCCGGATGATCTGGTTGAGATGGTACGGGCCGTCACCGGCTGGGATGTCACGCTCGATGAGCTGATGAGGGTGGGCGAACGACGGCTTAACCTGCTCCGCGCCTTCAACGCCCGCGAGGGGCTGGGGCGGGAGCAGGATCGACTCCCTCCCAAGCTCTGGAAGGCGCTTAAAGGCGGCCCGACGGACGGTTTCAGGCTGGAGCCGGAGGAGATCGAGCGCGCCAAAGACGTTTATTATGCTCTGGCCGGATGGGATGTCTCGACCGGCGTCCCCACCCGTGCCCGGCTGGTTGAGCTTGGCCTTGAGTGGGTGGCCGATCTGTTGGCGGAATCGAACCGGCCCTCTGATTAGGGGCTGGACACCGGAGCCGTACTGAGAAACACGGGTATTCACCTGCCAGACGTGATAGGAGACCTGTTATGAGAATCGTTGTGCTGGGTGGCGGGGGTAAGATGGGGTCAATCGCCGTTCAGGACCTCGCCTGTAATCCCCGCGTTGACGAGGTGATCGTCGCCGATCTCAACCCCGACGCGGCCAGAACCGTGATTGACTACATAGATAGCCCCAAGCTCTCCGCCCAACAGGTAGACGTGAGCGATCATGAAGCGCTGGTCGCTCTCCTCTCCGGGGCCGATGCCTGCGTCAACGCGACCGTTTACTACACCAACCTGAAGGTCATGGAAGCCTGCCTTGAGGCCGGAACGCACTATACTGATCTGGGCGGGCTTTTCCACACGACGCTGAAGCAGCGCGAGCTACACGACCGTTTCGCTGAGGCCGGGATCAGCGCAGTGCTGGGGATGGGTTCCGCGCCGGGCATCCCCAACATTCAGGCCCGCTACGCCGCCGACCGCCTCGACACAATCGAATACATCCATATCTACGACGGCATCCGCCCGCCTGACCCCGGCACGCTCCGCTTCACCTACGCCGTCCCCACCATCATTGACGAGATGACCCTCAAGCCGATGGTCTACCGCGATGGTGAGTTTATAGCGTGCGAGCCGCTCACCGAGTTTGAGGAGTACCCGTTCGCTCCCCCTCTCGGCATTCTGCCGGTTCATCTCTCCCTGCACTCCGAGGTGGCGACTCTGCCCCTGAGCTTCAGGGAGAAGGGGGTGCGGGAGTGCTTCTTCAAGATCAACTACTGGGGGATGGCAAAAGAGCTGGTGGATAAGGTCAAGACGCTGGCCGAGTTCGGCTTCGCCAGCGAGGAGCCTGTCAGGGTGGACGGCGTGGAAGTCCGCCCGCGCGACCTGATGATCGCGCTGATGGGCAATTACGTTCCGCCTGTGACGGCCTTTCTGGCCCCGCCCCCTCCTGTGCCTGAGTGGGAGAAGGAGATCGTCGCCGAGGTCAGGGGAACGGTGGACGGTAAGACCGTCACCTACCGGCTGGGAACCCTTACGACGAAAGGCGCGCTCCCGACCGGCGTCGCTCCAGCGCGCGGAGCGGTGTGGCAGGCCAGAGGCCGGGTCCCGCCGGGCGTTTATCCGCCGGAGCTTGCCTTCGAGCCAGAGCCGTTCCTCAAAGAGCTGGAGGAGCGCGATATCTATACTCAGGTGACCGTCACTCAGGCCCTGTAGAGGAGGATCAAGGAATGAGCACCGATCTGCAGGAGGCAATGGAACATCTCTCCCCCGTCTGGACGCATCTGACGCACATCGTCGTTGAGCGGGGTGAGGGCGTCTACCTCTACGACGGCGAGGGGAACCGCTACATGGATTTCACGTCCGGCATTGGCGTGACCAACACCGGCCACTGCCACCCGGAGGTTGTGAAAGCCGTTCAGGAGCAGGCCGCCAGATTGCTGCACGGTCAGGCGAACATCGTCTTTCACCCGCCCATGCTACAACTGGTGGAGGAACTGCGGACCGTCGTCCCCGCTTCGCTGGATAGCTTCTTCTTCTCGAACAGCGGCGCGGAGGCGGTCGAGGCTTCTATCAAGCTGGCCCGACAGGCCACCGGACGCACCAACGTGATCGTGTTTCAGGGGTCGTTCCACGGACGGACGGTCGGCACGATGTCCCTCACCACCTCCAAGACGGTCTACCGGGTCGGCTACCAGCCCCTGATGGCGGGTGTGTTTGTCGCTCCCTATCCCTACTCCTATCGCTACGGCTGGAGCGATGAACAGACAACCGCTTTCTGTTTGCGGGAGCTGGAGCTGGTTCTGAAAGGCCAGACTGCCCCCGAAGAGACCGCCGCCATTCTGATCGAGCCGGTGCTGGGCGAGGGTGGTTATGTGGTCCCGCCCTCCGGCTTTCTCGGCGCGCTGCGTGATCTGTGCGACGAGCACGACATCCTGCTCATCATAGACGAGGTGCAATCCGGCTTTGGCCGGACGGGGAAATTCTTCGCCCTGGAGCACTTCGACGTTGTGCCGGATATCCTCGTTATGGCGAAAGGGCTGGCTTCCGGCCTGCCGCTGAGCGGCATCGCCGCCTCCCGCGCCCTGATGGAGAAATGGCAGCCGGGCACGCACGGCGGCACATACGGCGGCAACGCCGTGGCCTGTGCGGCGGCGGTGGCGACGGTGCGCCTGCTCCGCGACGGGGGGCTGGTTGATAACGCCGCCACGCGGGGCGAGCAATTGCTGGCTGGCCTTCGCCGGTTGCAGGAGCAACACTCCATTATCGGGGATGTGCGCGGGCTGGGCCTGATGATCGCCACCGAGTTCGTCGGCACAGACGGCCACCACGGGAAGCAGTACGCCAAGCGCGTCCAGGAGGCCTGCCTTGAGGAGAACCTGCTCCTGCTGACGTGCGGCACATACGGGAACGTCATCCGCTGGATACCGCCGCTGGTGGTAAGTGCGGAGCAGGTCGAGGCGGCCCTGGAAATCTTCGCCCGCGCCCTCGAAAGCGTGGAGCGTTAGCCCGGCCACGAGAAAGCAGGGAACCGATCATGACGAACGCAGAAGAGAAAATCCTGAACTACATCGGAGGCGAGTGGCGCGAGTCGAGCGCCAGTGAGTATCTGGACGTTGTCAACCCGGCGACGGCGGAGGTGCTGGGGCGGGTTCCGCTCTCTCCGCCGGAGGAGGTGGAGCAGGCCGCGCAGGCCGCCGCTGAGGCTTTTGTTGAGTGGCGACGTGTGCCGCCTGTGGATCGGGTGCAATACCTGTTTAAGCTGAAAGACCTGCTCGAGCAGCACTTCGACGATCTGGCCCGCACCATCACGATGGAATGCGGTAAGACGCTGGACGAGGCGCGGGGGGAGATGCGCCGGGTTGTTGAGAACGTCGGAGTCGCCTGTGGCATCCCAACGCTGATGCAGGGCTACAATCTGGAGGACATCGCCAGAGGCATTGACGAGTTCATGATCCGGCAGCCGGTCGGGATCGGTGCTGTGATCGCGCCCTTTAACTTCCCGGCCATGATCCCTTTCTGGTTTATGCCGTATGCGATCGCCTGCGGCAACACCTATATCGTCAAGCCCTCTGAAAAAGTGCCTCTCACGATGCAGAAGATTTTTCGCCTCATCGAGCAGACCGGCCTGCCGAAAGGGGTTGTCAATCTGGTGAACGGGGCCAGAGAGACGGTGGACGCCATCCTCGATCACCCGGACATACGCGCCATTAGTTTTGTCGGCTCGACGCCGGTCGCCAAATACATCTACTCCCGCTCGGCGGCCAACGGCAAGCGTGTCCAGTGTCAGGGCGGGGCCAAAAACCCGATCCTCATCCTGCCCGATGCCGACATGGAGATGACAACGCGCATCGTCGCAGATAGCGCCTTTGGCAGCGCGGGGCAGCGCTGTCTCGCCGCTTCGCTGGCCGTGACGGTCGGGGAGGCGGGGGAGACGTTCACCGAGGCCATTGCCGAGGCCGCTCGCAGCCGTCGGGTCGGCTACGGGCTTGATCCGGGCGTTGAGATGGGGCCGGTGATCACCCCCCAGAGCAAGGCCCGGATCGAGGCATTGATCGAGAAGGGCATCGAGGAGGGCGCGGAGATCGTCGTTGACGGGCGCAACCCCGTGATCCCCGGCTATGAGCGCGGTAACTTCATCCGCCCGACGGTTCTCTGGGACGTGCCACCGGAGGGCGAGATCGCGCGGACTGAAATCTTCGGTCCGGTGCTGGGGCTGATGCACGTTGAGACGATTGAGGACGCGATCGAACTGGTCAACAGTGGACGGTATGGCAACATGGCCTGCCTGTTTACGTCCAGTGGGGCCGCTGCGCGCAAGTTCCGCTACGAGGCACAGGCAGGCAACATCGGCATCAACATCGGCGTGGCGGCCCCGATGGCCTTCTTCCCCTTCAGCGGCTGGCGGGAGAGCTTCTTCGGCGACCTGCACGGGCAGGGAAAGGATGCCGTCGAGTTCTTCACCCAGAAAAAGGTTGTGATCGAGCGCTGGCTGGGGGAGTGGTCACGCAAGTTCTGAGAAAGGCGGGCTACCGGTGGCATGATGATCCCCCGCCCGGTAGCCCACCGCCGGGGCCCCCTCACGAGGGGGCTCCGGCTTGATCCTCCGCAGGTTGTTGAATTCCCATCCGGGAACGAGATACAATCGCTTTTGACGCCTTTTCCGGTGCATGCTATACTCTGGGCGAGTTTTTTTGATATTCCCTGGCCAAAAACGATTGAGAATTCAATTGGCGCTTGACTAACGCACCCCCCTTTTGAGGTGCGGTGCACCCACTGTGCAAGGCTCCACCTGATACGCCGGTGCAAACAGCCAGTCCCGATCCCGGAACCCCAGCAAAAGAGCCGCCGGGGTACGAACGTTTGTAAGCCCGTCTTTCCTGAGACTGCTTGTCCGGCTCCCAGCGAAGAAGAGCGAAATCAGACTGCGGGATGGGCCAGGGATTCCGCTTGAAGGCTGAGCTTTGTCACGGGTGATCAGGCAGACGGCTACCGGCCGGGCACATCTGGGTGGCCTCCGGTGAGCGTTCGCCGTCCCACCTCAGGGGAGACAGACACATGGGGCCGGGGTTGCAGGGAAGGGTGAGGGAAATATAAAACGTTCCCACGAAGGGATAGCCCTTCTGCTTTACAATTTGCCGTCATTTCCGGGCTGACGCACTCCGTTTCGCTGATTCTCTGCACCTGGGAAAGCTCTCTACCGTCATTGCAGAGATACCCCGCAGGAGGTTCTTGTGGGCGGGCAACAAACTACCACCACGCAGGTCTCGCTTGGCCCCGGCGGGCCGCTCATCAGCCCTCTGGGTATCGGAACCTGGGCCTGGGGCGACCGTCTCTTCTGGGGATACGGGCGCGGCTACGCGGATGAGGATATACAGGGGGCCTTCCGGGCCAGCCTGGAAGCGGGGATTAACTTCTTCGACACAGCCGAGGTTTACGGCTTTGGCCGCTCGGAAAAATTCCTGGGGCAGTTCGCCGCCGGAGCGGAGCAGAACCCCGTGATCGCCACCAAGTTCTTCCCCTATCCCTGGCGGTTGACGAAGGGTAGCCTGCTGAGAGCGGCGCGAGGGAGTGTGAAGCGGCTCCGCGTCAGGCAGATTGATCTGTATCAGCTTCACTGGCCCACTCCCCCTGTGTCTGTCGAGACGTGGATGTCTGCGATGGCGGACGCTGTGGAGGCCGGGCTGGTCAGGCTGGTTGGTGTCTCTAATTGTAACGTTGAACTGACCCGCCGCGCCCATGCGGCGCTGGCGGCGAGGGGGATACCCCTGGCCTCTAATCAGATTGAGTATAACCTTCTCCATCGCCAGCCGGAGCGAAACGGCCTGATAGAGACATGCCGCGAGCTGGGCGTCACCGTGATCGCGTACAGCCCTCTGGCGATGGGGGTGCTGACCGGCAAGTACACACCCGATAACCCGCCGTCGGGCTATCGGGGCATGCAGTATAAGCGGGAACTGCTGGCCCGCGTGCAGCCTCTGATCGCCCTGCTGAGAGAGATCGGCGAGAAGCACGGTGGAAAAACTCCTGCCCAGGTAGCCATTAACTGGGTGATCTGTAAAGGTGCTGTGCCCATACCGGGCGCCAAGAACGCCCGCCAGGCCCGTGACAACGCCGGAGCCATGGGCTGGCGGCTGACGGATGATGAAGTTGCTGTCCTAGATTCAGCCAGCGAGGGATTTTAGATGCTGGGATCTCAAGAAATAAATATTGTTGCCTTGGAAGCCATGACGTTGAACGACCTCCGCGATATGGCGCGGGAAGCGGGGATCGCGGGGTTCAGTCGTCTCAAGAAGCAGGACCTCATCCTGGCTCTGCTGCGCCACAAAGCCGAGCAGCACGGGCTTGAGCTGCGGGGCGGCGTGCTCGAAGTCATCGAAGACGGGATCGGGTTCCTGCGCTCCGATCACTACCTGCCGGGGCCAAATGACATCTACGTCAGCCAGACGCAGATCAAGCGTTTTGATCTGCGCACCGGCGATATGGTGATCGGACAGGTTCGCCCGCCCAAAGACAATGAGAAGTATTACGGGCTCCTGCGTGTGGAGGCTGTTAACGGCCTCGACCCTGAGCAGGCCAAGAACCGCCCGCACTTTGAGCATCTGACGCCGATCTTCCCGGATATGCGTTTCAATCTGGAGACGAACCCCCGCATTCTCTCCACGCGCCTCCTCAACCTGATCGCGCCCATCGGGCGCGGGCAGCGTGGCCTGATCGTCTCCCCTCCGAAGGCCGGGAAGACCACCGTCCTCAAGGAGATCGCGAACGCCATCAGTGAGAACTACCCGGAAGTCCACCTGATGGTTCTGCTCATCGGGGAGCGACCGGAAGAGGTCACCGACATGGATCGCTCGGTCGAAGCGGAGGTGATCGCCTCCACCTTTGATGAGACGTGGCAGAATCAGGTGCGCGTCAGCGAGATGGCGCTTGAGCGGGCCAAGCGGCTGGTTGAATGCCGCAAGGACGTGGTGATCCTGATGGACAGTATCACCCGTCTGGCGCGCGCCTATAACCTGGTTGTGCCGCCCAGCGGGCGTACTCTGTCCGGCGGTCTCGACCCCAGCGCGCTGTACCCGCCCAAGCGTTTCTTCGGCGCGGCCCGCAACATCGAGGAAGGCGGTTCGCTGACGATCATCGCCACCTGCCTGGTTGACACCGGCTCGCGCATGGACGATGTGATCTACGAGGAATTCAAGGGGACGGGCAACATGGAGCTGCACCTCTCCCGCAAGCTTCAGGAGCGGCGCATCTTCCCCGCCTTTGACATCGAGCGCTCCAGCACGCGGCGTGAGGAGTTGCTGCTGGGGCCGGATGTGTTGCAGCGCGTCTGGCTCATGCGCCGGATGTTCGCCCAGATGGTCAGCCCGCCGCCCACCGGCGCAGGGATGGATCTGGCGACTGCGACCGAGGCGGTGCTGGATTACCTGCGGCGGACCGACTCCAACGAGGAGTTCCTCCAGCTATTGACCGAGATGTCCTCTTAGGAGCTTCAGGACGCGCTTCCGGCAGGCTTGACAGGCAGGGGGGATTCAGATACAGTTCCCCTCGTCTTTTCTTGAGAGTGTCGTACACGTAAGGAGCGTCAATGCGAGAGATTACTGTTGCCACTGTGCAGATGAACCCCCGGCTGGGCGAGATCGAAGACAACCTGATCAAGATATCCAACTTCATCTCCAAGATCGCCAGCCAGCAAAAGGTTGACATTATCCTCTTCCCGGAGCTGATCACAAGCGGCTATGAGCTGGGCGTGAAGTTCACTCAGGTGGCCCAGCATGTCCCCGGCCCGACGACAAACCTGCTGGCCCAGCGTGCTCAGGAACTGGGCGTGTATATCGGGTTCGGGATGGTTGCGAAGGAGCGCGTCGAGAGCATCCTCTACGATGCGGCTGTGCTGGTCGGGCCGGATGGCGAACTGCTGGGCGAATACCACAAATCCCACCTCAAGGGCGAGGAGCGGATGGCCTTCCGCGAGGGCTACAAGCTGCCGGTCTTTGAAACGGAGTTCGGGGTGCTGGGGCTGATGCTGGGCTGGGACCTGGCCTTCCCGGAGGTGGCGCGTAGCATGGTTCTTGACGGGGCCGAGTTGCTGTGTGTGCTCGCAAGCTGGGAAAAAGATGAGATTGACGAGTGGAAGACGTTGCTCCGCGCCCGCGCCTACGAAAACGCCTGCTTCGTCGCCGGTGCGAACCGCGTCGGCGAGGATGTCACGCTGACCTTTGGTGGCGAGAGCATGATCGTGGGGCCGAGGGGCAAGGTCCGCGCTTCCCTGCCCGGCGAGGAAGTGGTCGAGGAGAAGGAGAGCGGCGAGAAGGGCAAGGACGAAGCGAAGGAAGAGGGCAAGGACGCGAAGAAAGACAGGCCCAAACCCAAGTCCAAGCCCAAGACTCGCCCGCTTGAGGGGTACTGCGTGGCACGCATTGACCTGGATGAGATACGTCAGCATCGCGAGAAGCGACAGACTCTCCAGACCCGCCAGCCGCCTCTTTACCGCGCCATTGTGAGAAAGTACTAGACAGGCCTCTTCAGGCCGCTTCTGTCAGGTCTGACGACGGCCCGGAAGGGCCGTCGTTTTGCTAACAGTTACTTCCACCGGATACCAGTACCAGGAGCGTTGAACAGCCATGGACTCGATAGATCTGCGCAGCGACACCGTGACCTGGCCGACCCCGGAAATGCGCGAGGCGATGGCAAAGGCCGAGGTGGGCGATGACGTGTGGGGCGATGATCCCACCGTTAAGCGGCTCGAGGCGCTGGCCGCCGGGCGGATGGGCAAGGAGGCCGCGCTGTTTGTCGCCAGCGGCACGATGGGGAACCTGATCGCCCTCCTGACCCACTGCCAGCGCGGTGAGGAAGTCATCATGGGCAAGGTGGCGCACACCTTCAAATATGAGGTGGGCGGGGCCTCGGCGCTGGGCGGGGTGAGCTTCTACACCGTTCCCGTGCAGCCGGACGGCACGCTTGACCTGCACGACATCGAGCATGCCATCCGCGACCCGTCGGACATCCACTATCCGATCACGCGCCTTGTCTGTCTGGAGAATACGCAGGGCAGCCTGGGGGGCATCCCCATCACCGCCGGATATACGCAGTCTGTCCGCGAGTTGTGCGATCGCTATGGCCTGAGCCTTCATCTGGACGGTGCACGCATCTGGAACGCGGCCACAGCGCTTGGCTGTGACGTCAGCGAACTGACCGCGCCGGTGGATACCGTCTCCTTCTGCCTCTCAAAGGGGCTGTGTGCACCGGTCGGTTCGTTGCTCTGCGGCCCGCAGGCGTTCATCGAACGGGCGCGGCGCGTCCGAAAGATGCTGGGTGGCGGGATGCGACAGGTGGGCATCCTGGCAGCGGCGGGCATCATCGCCATTGAGAAGATGACCGGGCGGCTGGCCGAGGATCACGCCAACGCGCGGCGGCTGGCGGAGGGGTTGAGCCGCATAGACGGCATCCGGCTTGATCTGGATCAGGTACAGACGAACATGGTGTTCTTCTCGCTGGCCGAATCCGTCCCCTTCGATGCGCGGGCGCTTTACGAGACTCTGGAACGCAACTACAATATTAAGCTGGATGTCACCGGAGCACGTGATTTCCGGGCCGTGACCCACTACTGGATCACGGAGGAGCGCGTGGATACGGTTGTGAGGGCCATCAGGGAGACTCTGGAAGCAGCCGGTGCATGATGACCGATCAGAGCAGGGACGTTGCCGGAGGCGGCGGGGGGATGCCCCCCGGCTTTGCCGTGCGTCTGACCGTCCCTCTGCCGCATAACGAGGAGGCGGCGGATGACCTGATCCGGCCTCCCCTCCCTGCGGTTGATGCGCGCGCGGCTCGCAGGCCGGTTACGCCGGGGCTGCCGCCCCTGCCTCATCCGATGCTGCCCCGGCCCGATGCGCTCAAGATGAGCGTGCCGGGGGCGCAGGGAGCCGTCAGGCCGGGCCGCCGTGTGACGCCGGGCGAGCGCGTCAACTTCCCGGTGGCCGAACCCCCTCCCGTAAAACCCCTGACGGATTCCCCGCCCCCGGTTGCACCCCCCGCCGATGAGGCTGTGCCGGGCGGCCCGTCTGCCCGGCAGGCCGTCAGCCCCCCTGTGGAGGACGCGGAGGCCGAGGAGGCGGAGCCGGTCGCGGGCCTGCGCATTGATCCCCTGTTCGGGTTCGTCCTTTTCGGCGCGCTTGCGCTGGGGACGCTCTATCTGGATATCGAGACGCGCTACACCGTCCTCTGGACGGCGTTAATCCTGCTGGGCATGACGGCGCACTTCATTGAGCCGAAGGCCGACCCCCAGCCCTTCAACCTGATCTGGGGGGCGGGTGTAGGGTTCGTGTTCAGCCTGCCGCTGCTCGTTCTGGCGGGGCGCGGACTGGCTGAAACGGCTGCGGTTCTGTTCCCCTTCGAGAGCCGGGCCGGTCTTTTTCAGGCGCTGGTCTTCGCAATGCCGCTTGGGGAGACGATCTTCTTCCGGGGAGCGCTTCAGGAGCGGTACGGATTCACGGCCAGCGTGGCCGGGGCGATGGTGGGGAGCGCGCTCCTCTTCTGGCCTGCGGCCTCCGGCTCGCTGATCTATCTGGTCGCGGGGATGATTTTCTCCAGCGTTCTGGCGGGCATCTACAGCTACGTCAGGAGCCGCTACGGGCTGATGGCCGCTTACATCTGTCAGGTGACGGCCAACCTGATGCTCCTCTTCCTGCCCGGCTTCCTGCCCTGACCTTCTGCCGTCCCTCATCATGCCCCCCGGCAGGTTGTTTTTTTGACGTTCTGGCTGCTGTATGCTAGAGTCTATGCACATTACCCGCTTAAGCGGGTAGAACGCATAACCGAGCGAGCCATGACACCCGATCCGTATGTTATCTTTGCGCCGCAGACCGTTGCCGTCCGCATAGAGCTGGAGCCTGCCTACAACGGGCTGACCAGTCTCGCGTTGCTGAACGTGACGGAGCGGTTCTCCGGTCTGGGCGAGTGGGTGGTGCAGACCGCCAGCGCGCTCAGCGAGGAGCAGCGCCACGACAACCGGCTGGTCTTCGAGGGGTTGTTCAGCGTCACCAGGGCCAGCGCGGGGGGCTGGGACTCCTTCCCGGCCTATCTGGAGTATCTGGCTGGCGAGGACGCCTGTCGGCTGCGCGATCAGGGGCTTGAGTACCTGCTCCGGCGATCCGGTGTGGAGGCGACGGCAGAGCCGACCGACCTGCTGGCCGACCGGGAGCTTTACCTGCAACATGTGCGGGCCTACTATCACGACGACGTGGAAATTGACCCCGATCTTCACAGCGAGGCCCATGCCCTGTTGAACGATCCGCCTGCCATGCAGGCGCTTCTTATTTCACACTTAGGCGCGATGTGGGAAAGCGTGCTGGCGGAGGAATGGGAGCGGGTGTTGCCCCTGCTGAGAGATTCGGTAGCCGCCTTCCGGCGGCTCAACACCTCCGGTCTGACGCCCTTTGAGGCGATCCGGCTGGTGACGGGGCGCGACCTGAAGGACGTTTTGCAGGCCGATCTGAGCACCGTCCGGACGCTGATCTTTGTCCCCTCTGCCCACATCGGGCCATACGTCACCCTGCACATCAGCCCCGACGGAGAGACGGTCAGAGTGGCGTTCGGGGCGCGGACGCCGGAGGGGGTTCCGGTTCATTCACCGGCGCTCAGCCGATCGGAGTTGCTCGTCCGGCTCAACGCGCTGGCCGATGACACGCGCCTTCGCATCCTCGAGCTCCTGAGCACGCACGGCGAACTGCGGGCCCAGGACATTATGACCCGGCTCGGCCTCAGCCAGTCCAGCGCCTCGCGTCATCTGCGGCAGCTCAGCGCGACGGGTTATCTCACCGAACGTCGCCGTGAAGGGGGCAAGTGGTACAGCCTGAACGCCGACCGTCTGAATGGTACGCTGGATGCCTTGAGGCGCTTCCTGAAGATACGGGGGTGACGATCGGCAACGCCATCTTTTGCTTCGGGTATCGGCGGCGCTCTCTCACGGAAACCTGAAAGGATTTCCCCTCCTGTGTTGCTTGCGCGCTGCACTGAGTGAGAGAGCGCCGCTTACCACGCCCTTATTGTAAAGCAGATGGCAGATGGCGGATAGCGATCACCCGGTTCAGAGATCAGCCAGCAGATCGGCCCGCTCCCCAAGCTGACGCCCCAGCCAGCGAACGGCCCCCAGTGCCCCCAGTGCCAGCCCGACCAGAATCAACCCCGCCCATAGAGCCGCGTTCAGGTCGCGTTCCAGCACGCCGTAGATCAGGAGGGGCATGGTCTGCGTTTTCCCCTGTAGATTTCCGGCGAACAGGATCGTTGCCCCGAACTCGCCCAGCGCCCGCGCCCAGCTCAGCACCAGCCCGGCCAGTAGCCCCGTCCCGCTCAGGGGCAGCGTCACGTGCCAGAAGACCCGCCAGCTCCCCGCGCCGTCTATGCTGGCCGCCTCTTCCAGTTCGCGGGGGATGGACTCAAAGCGTATCTGGGCGGCCCGCACGAAGAACGGCATCGAGACGAACACCTGCGCCACGATGACCGCCGCCGTGCTGAACGGCAGCGTGATCCCGACGGTCTCCAGAGGCGGCCCCAGCAGGCCCCGCCGCCCGAACGCCATGAGCAGCGCCAGCCCCGCTACGATGGGCGGCATGACGATCGGAAGCTCCACCAGCAGGTTGAGCAGGCGCTTCAGAGGGAATTCGTACCGCGCGAACGCATAGGCCAGCGGCAGACCGAGGATCACCACCACCCCCATGCTGAACGCCGTTGTGCCCAGGCTCAGGCTCAGGGCGCTGACGAGCGGCCAGCCCAGCAGCCCATCGGGGTGTGCGAAGCCGGTCACCGCCCGCAGGATCAGCGCCACCGGCGGCAGAATGAGCAAACCCAGCCCCAGCGCGGCCAGCGTGATGATGACAGGGCGCGTTCCGCCGTTCACCGTCAGGTCCGGGGAGGGTGCGGCTTCATCCGCCGGACGGGGCCGGGCCAAAACCCCAGCGCGCCAGGACGGCCTGCCCTTCCTCGCTGAGGAGGAAGCGGATGAATTCTTGCGCGAGTTCAGGGTTTGGTGCATTAGAGACTACTCCGACGGGGTACGTTGCCAGCACGTTGTACGGCTCTGGAATTTCGATCCGCAGGACGCGATCCGCGACATCGGGCGTCACATCCGAGACGTAGACGATCCCCGCATCCGCTTCGCCCAGCGCCACTTTCGCCACCACCTGACGGACGGAATGCTCCTCTGAAGCCAGGTTCGCGTAGATGGCCTCCCGGTAGGCCGGCCCGTAGGCCGGATCGGCGGCCAGGCTCTCTATCATCCGGTCCGTATAATCCCGGACAGGCACAGAAGGGGCCGCCAGCACCAGCCGCAGGCCGGGAAGGGCCAGATCGGCCAGCGAGGTGATGCCCGCCGGATTGGCGGCAGGCACGAGCACCACCAGCCGATTGGTCGCGAAACTGACCGGCTCGCCCGCAATGCGCCCCTCCTCCTGAGCGACCTCCATCTGCCGCCAGTTGGCGGAAGCGTACACGTCGGCGCTTGCGCCCTCGATGAGCTGAATCGCCAGACTGGAGGAACTGTCGTAGTTGCGAATGACCGTGACACCGCTATGGCTGGCTTCGAACGCACCGGAAAGTTCCTCAAAGGCATCTGTGAGCGAGGCAGCAGCAAATACGATCACTTCGTCTCCGGCCCCTGAGGGGGTACCGGCTCCGCATCCGGCCAGCGTCAGCAGCATGACGATTGATAAGAAGAGACCTCCGGCTGCTTCTCGCACTCTTTTCTCTGCCCTTCTTTCCTGCTTCAGCGTTGCTCCGGTTCGTCTCCGGGCGACGGGATTATATCACCCCTTCTCCCCTCTGTGCGACGAAGGGCGATTCTGTGACCGGCTACCGGCCAGAACCTGCCCCTGCGATGGACCTTCCCCAGAATAAAACCCCGCCGTTGTGGGCGGGGTTTGTTTTCGTGTCAGCGGGCCGTGCGGCCCGTTACGTTGTGATCAGATCGTCCAGCCCTTCCTCTGCCCATACGATTCGATCTCCCTTGCGACGGCGGGCCGGAATGACACACAGCCAGCCGAGCGGTTCATCGCCCGTGTTCGCGATCTGGTGAGGCTCCTCAGGCGGGATGTAGATCACATCCCCCTGTGCGATCTCGTGGGGCTTGCCGCTCAGGATCACCTGCCC
>DRKO01000333.1 GCA_011051745.1 Chloroflexota bacterium
ATGGTTCAGATGAAACCGCAAGTGCGCTCCGCGCCGGGCAGACCGTCCCCCGATCCCGGCCGGGTTTTGTTATCTGTTCGATAGACGGAAGGGCCGGTCGCCCCGATAACAGATGTACACAATCCGTAGATTTATGATATAATTCTGGTAAGAATATTGTATATGCCGGTTGCCAAGAAGATACATCATGGACGCTGAAACGCTGCTCGATCAGATCGAACGTCGCCCCGTGGCGGGCGAGCAGATGAGCTTTGAACAGCTCGAGACGCCGGACGCCCGGCCTGCGGAAGTGGAGCCAGAGGGTGAGGCCGAAGCGGAGAAACCATCGGCTCCGGTGACGGGCCGCCATCAGGATGTCCGCCTCTACCTGACCGTGCTGCTCAAGACGTTCGTCGAACTGACAGACGCCGGGCTGGTGCGTGACGCTCCCTTCCAGGTGCGGCTGGATGACGGTCGAACGTTCGTACCGGATATCATCTTCGTTGCCTACTCGAATTTCGACCGGGTGCATGAGACTCACATCGAGGGGCCGCCCGATATTGCCGTGGAAGTCAGTTCGCCGGAGAGCTGCGCCTTGGATCGGGGGGAGAAGTTCGTCGCCTACGAGGCGGCGGGCGTGCGCGAATACTGGCTGATCGATCCGGTCCGGGAGCTGGTGAACCTCTATCACCTCGGCCCGGATGGCTACTACGACGAGTTCCGGCCAGACACAGCCGGACGCCTGCGCTCTCGCGTCCTGAAAGGGTTTGTGCTCGACGGGGGCACGCTGTGGCGGCGCGTCCTCCCCACCACAATGGAGATCGTCGAGATGGTCCGCTCCATGCTGAACCCGCGCTAACGCTCCGCACGGAACCGATTCTGAAGGACAGCGGCCTGCGATGCGCAGGCCGTTTTTTTCGGGGGCGCTTGATCACGAAATGGTGGCTACCTGTGCGGAGTGGGGATGAGCGGCGCGGCGTTCCACCGCCCCCGGCGGGTCAGAAGCCCGCCGGGATCACGAGCCTGTCGGGTTCGGATGTGCCTCTTTGCGGTAGCCAGAGGATTTTCCCCCGTGTTACACTACCCTGCCTTGAAAATGACCGCACAGGAGCGAACCATGGAACAGGTCCCCACCGCAACGCCCGCGACATCAGGCGGGGAAGAGGACATCCCCCCGCTCCCCTTCCCGTGGCTGGATAGCCCTCTGTGGCTGGCGGTCGCGCTGGGGCTGGTGATCATCGCAGCCCTGCTGCTGGGCATCAACAAGCCCTTTGTTGAGCTATACGACTACGAGACGCTCGCGCTGGGCGCACAGGCCCGCCACTTTGAACAGTTCGGCTACGCCCGCTTCAACTTCCAGAACGTCCAGCGCATCTACCCGGACGGCACCGCCGAGTTCCACTCGCGTCGCCTGCCGCTTACCCCGATCCTGCTCTCACTGGTCTACCGGCTGGCAGGCCCGACCGTCGTCAGCACGCGCCTGTTTGCGCTGGCCGTCGGATTGCTCCTGCCGGTGCTCTTTTATCTCCCGATCAGGGAGCTTTACGGTCGGCGCTACGCCTCTCTGGCGACGCTTCTCTTCGTCACCTGGCCGGGGCATCTGGTCTTCAACTCCCATGAGGTTTTCTACGAGGCCCCGGCACTGGCGTTCGCGCTGGCGCTGCTGGCAGCCTATGTACACTGGACCCGGCGGCGCACGCCGCGCCACGCGGCCCTTGTGCTGGGCGTGACGCTCATCGGAGCGTGGAGTAGCTGGGAGTTCTACATCATGATCCCCCTCGTCCTGCTCCACTGGTGGCTGTACGTCCGGTCGCCCGATGGAGCGGACGGGAGGAAATGGATATGGGCGCTGGTCGTCATTCCGGCAGCGACGATCGCCGCCCAGATCGGGCTGGCGACGCTCAACGGCGGCACAGCCGTTCACGGGAAGACCGGCATCATAAGCGGGTTCACAGCGCGGCTCCTGGCGGAGGACGAGGCCAGCCGGGGCCTGATCGCTGACTACATAGCGCTGGCACGCCTCTTCGCCGTAGAGATGTATCTCCACTTTAACATCCCGGCAACGCTGCTGGCCCTGCTGGCCCTCGCGATGCTGGCACGATCCGCGCTCCGCAGGCGGCGGCTCACCCCCGCCGGGTTCTGGGTAGTCAGCCTCCTGATCTACGGCGTCCTGTTTTTCGTGGCGATCCGCAACATCCTTTCCGGCCACGACTTTCTGATGATGCTCATGATGCCCTTTATGTCGCTGGCGACGGCGCTGGGGCTGGGCTGGCTGCTTGCCTTCAGCCGCTCACGGAAGGCGCAGATCGCGGTGCTTGGCCTCTCGGCGCTGGTGCTGGGGATGACCTCGTATCGCGGCCTTCGCTTCTTCAACAGCCCCGACTTCCCCACGCCGGGCTATCAGACGTACCGCCAGCAGAACGTGGATGATGTTCTGTTTCTGGATGAGCTTCTGAAACCCGGCGAGGGCGCACTGGCAGCCTTCAGGCTCTCCCTCCTGGCCGACTTCTACCTCAGCCCGGAGCGGCAGTACGCGGAGGAGTGTATCGTCACGCTGGAGGCCTTTCTGGAGGCGCAGGCCTCCTCCGATGTGTATCGCTATTACGTCATGCACCGCCAGCAGATCGAAGATGAGGCGGGAGGCCCGCCTCTGCCCGATCCGATTTATCCCTGCGGGGAGGGTGGAGACGCCATCGAGCCCGCCCTGCTGGACTATCTGGCCGGGCAGGGCTACCCGACCCGCGATCAGGGAATTTACCGCATTGTTGAACTGACAGACAGATAAGCGTCCTCAGGGGGAGGGCAGCACCGGCGCATCGCCCGCCACGCGGATCAGGCCCGGCTCACCCTCGTTCCCCTCAACCGTGATCGGACGCTCGACGAAACGCCCGATCACCGCCACGTTGGTCAGCACATGGCGCGTGATCCGCTGAGTGCTCAGGGCGGAAGGCCCCCCGGCGAGCGCCAGCACGGGGAGCAGTTGATCGGGCAGATGCGGGTCGAGTGCAGCCGTCTGACGGTGGTAGGCGATCACCTCTGCGGCGGCTTCGTTCGCGACCTTCTCAGAGGGCTTGCCCCGCTCCCCC
>DRKO01000334.1 GCA_011051745.1 Chloroflexota bacterium
ATCCTTTACGGGGTGGATACGGATACACAGGCGAGGCTAGCATAAATGTTCTACTGAGGCAACCCCCCGGAGCGACACAGGCGTTGCCCTGCGCCTGTGCACCTACCGTCTGCGGGAAGGAATCGCTACAATAGGGATACCTCAAACGCAGATGAGCAGACGGACGGGGCGCACACCATGACAGACGTAATCCAGGTGATCACCACCACCGAGACAAAAGAGGACGCCGCGCGGATCGCACGCGACCTGCTGGAGAAACGGCTGGCGGCCTGCGTCCAGATCATCGGGCCGATCACGAGCAGCTACTGGTGGCGGGAGGCCATCGAGCAGTCCGAGGAGTGGCTGTGCCTGATCAAGAGCCGCGCTGACCTGTTCTCACAGGTCGAGGCCGCCATCTCGGCCATTCACCCCTATGACGTGCCGGAGATTCTCGCCGTGCCCGTCATGGCCGGAAGCGCGGCGTATCTGGAATGGCTCGGCGGGGAACTGGCCCCCTCGAGTCGCAGACAGGGACAGGAGCGGTGATGTTCATCTCGATGCTACGATCCAAGTTGCATCAGGCCCGCGTGACCGGCGCCGATCTGAACTACGTGGGTAGCATCGGCATTGACTCGGCGCTGCTGGAGCGGGCGGGGATGCATCCCTATGAGCGGGTGCTGGTCGTCAATCTGGAGAACGGTGCTCGTTTCGAGACCTACATCATCCCGGAGGAAGCCGGTAGCGGGGCGATCCGGTTGAACGGGGCGGCGGCGCGGCTGGCAAACGTCGGCGACCGGCTGATCATCATGGCGTTTACGCTCGTCGAGCCGCCCCCGCCTGCGGACTGGTCGCCGCGTGTGGTCGCGCTGGACGAGCACAACAGGCCCCTGCCGCAGGGCACAGGCAACTGAAAAGGGCACAGCGCGGCGCTGTGCCCTCTGCGGTGCGTTTCGGCGCTATCCCCAGTCTATCTGGAGTTTCTCTCGTTTGTTCAGGTACTTATCCACCGCGATGGCGGCCTTAACGCCGTCGGCGGCGGCGATCACGGCCTGCTTGATGTGAGCGCAGAGCAGGTCTCCGACGGCGAACACGCCGGGGATGCTGGTCTGCATTTCCTCATCCACCAGCAGGCAGCCGTCCGGCGCAGTCTCAAGCTGTGCCCCCAGATAGTCGGTGATCGGCTGGCCGCCCTGCAGATAGACGAACGCGCCCTCCACTTCGAGGATTTCCTCCTCGCCGCCGCGCGGATGGATGCGCACCCCCTCAACGCGACCGTCCCCGAATATCTCCTTTAGCCGTGTGCTCAATCGCACCTCGATCTGCGGGGCCGTCTCCATCTCTCTGATCAGCGGTTCGCGGGCCTTCAGGCGGGGGGTGGGCACGATCAGGTGAATCCGGCGGGCAAACTTGGTCAGGAAGAGCGCCTCCTCCAGCGCCTCATCGTTGTTGCCGATGACGGCCACCACCCGGTCACGGAAAAACGCGCCGTCGCAGGTGGCGCAGTAGCTCACGCCGCGCCCCAGAAACTCCGCCTCGCCGGGCACGCTGTTCGTGCGGCCCATCGAGCCGGTCGCCAGAATCACGGTATGGGCGTGAAATGTGCCCGTCCCGGCCATAACCATCTTGGGGTCGGAGTCGAAATCCACGCCGACCACCTTATCGGTGATGAACTCCGCGCCGAACGACTCGGCCTGCCCCCGCATGATCTCGACCAGCTCCGCGCCGCTGATCGGCCCCGGAACGCCGGGATAGTTGCTGATCTTCTCCGTGATTCCCAGTGCGCCCGCCGTCAGCCCTTTGTCTATGACGAGCGTTTTAAGGTCGGCGCGGGCGGTGTAGATGGCCGCCGATGCGCCTGCCGGACCGCCGCCGATGATGATCACATCGTAGGTGTCCGATCCAACTCCCAGGTTAGATAGCCCCAGGTTTAAATCCATTCCCATTTATGTTGCCTCCCTGTGGAAGATTGATGATACCGGTAAGCCACATTTCTGTTTCCGGTGACCACGACTCCGTACATTGGATGCATCGGAGGGCCGAAAAGTTACATCCGGCCCCCGATTCTGTCTGAATTCTTATAAATGGAGACAGGGGATACGTCCGGCGGGGCAACAGAGGAGCGGCACGCAACGCCGCCCCCGCGATCAACGCCGGAGGGGGAGAAGAGCGGCCTCAGCCGAGAGGAAGCACAAACTTGAAGTTGGCCCCTTCCCCTTCGTAGCTCTCAACCCAGATTCGCCCGCCGTGCATCTCGACCAGATCGCGGCAGATCGCCAGCCCCAGACCGGCCCCCTTCCGGCTGCGCACCAGCTCGTTGTTGAGCTGGTAAAACCGCTCGAAGATACGTTCGGTCTTGTCCTCTGGAATGCCGACGCCCGTATCCACCACGCCGATCAGGACGCCGTCCTCATCTTCCAGAGGATGGGCATAGAGCGTCACGCTCCCCTCACGGGTGAACTTGAGCGCGTTGGTGAGCAGGTTCAGGATCACCTGCCGGATGCGCGTCTCATCGAGGGAGACCTGTGGCAGGTCGGGGGGAAAATCGGCCTGAAAGGAAACGGCCTCCGGCCAGGGGAGGGCCTTGCCCACTTTATAGACCTTCGCCAGGAAGGGGCTTAACTCGACAGGCTGGCGTTCAAGCTCAAGCTGGCCCATGTCCACACGGGTCAGATCGAACATGTCGGCGGTCAGCGCAATGGCGTGTCGGGTCGCGTCCCGCGCCTTGTTGATCCACTCGAGCTGATCGTCGTTCAACTCCCCCCACAGGCCCTCGCCCAGCATGTCCAGAGCGCTGAGGATGATCGTCAGCGGGGCGCGGAGATCGTGGGCCACGTTCCCGAACAGTTCGGTGCGCAGACGGTTCGCCTCCACCGCCTCGATCCAGCTCTGCTCGAGTTGCCGCATGGCCTGCTCAAGCTCGGCGGTGCGGGCGGCGACCCGCGCCTCCAGTTCGTCGTTGAGCGCGGCGTTCGCAATGGACACGGCGGCCTGATTGGCGAAGATGGTCAGGAGCATGAGGTCGTCTTCGTTGAAGATGCCCGCCGCCGAGCGGTTCTCAACGTAGATGGCCCCGATGATCTCCCCGCGCGAGGCCAGCGGAGCGGCCATGACCGAGCGGAGCCGGAGCTGGATCACGCTGTCCGACGAGGCGAAACGGTGATTGGAGAGGGCATCCCGGATCAGGGTCGGTTCGCCTGTTCGGACGACCTCGTTCAGAATGGACGTGCTGATCTGATCGTCCGCGCTGTCGAGCGGGCCTTCTTCGCGGTCGAACTTGACGCGGAAATCCAGCGAGCCGTCGTCCTGAAGCAGAACGAGGAAGCCGCGCTCGGCGTTAACCAGATCGAGGGCTTCCTGCATGGCATAGGTGAGCAGAGGGGAGAGTTGCCGCGTCTCAGCCATTTTCCGGCTGAGATCGAGCATACGTCTGAGTGCTTCCTGATCCATTGTTTTACGCTTTCTGCATGGCGTAGCAGGAGTGTAGAGCGTCCGGTCTCTGAAGGCACAGATGCCGCTCCAGAGTGTCCGGGATGTTATCTCGTTTCCGCTCCCGGGGGCCAATTATAACTTCAAAGGCGGGGCAACGCACCTGTCCCGCCCCGCGCGGTTCACATCCGGCGTTGCATTGCCATGCCGGAGGGTATACCATGAAGAAAGCAGGAGAAACAAACACACGTCTGCATCTGAAAGGGGTAAATCCGGTGACCGAGAGCAACGAAAGCAACGCCACAACCTACCGGCAGGAACATCCCCTGATGCACTACCCGCAGAGCCGGTGGGCCAGGCTGGCCTTCAAAGCGCCAGTGCACCTCTGGCGGCTGGGGCTGGGGCCGATCATCGGGAAGGTGTTCCTGTTGCTCACCCACACAGGGCGGGTGAGCGGCCTCCCGCGCCGCACGATGACGGAGTACCACGTCATCAACGGGCGGAAATATATCCCCTGTGCCTTCGGTCCGCAATCCCAGTGGTATAAAAACATCGTCGCCGATCCGCACGTGACGATCCAGACGGCGGACGGTGTGGAACACGTCATCGCGCGGCGTGTGACGGACGACGAGGAACTGCTGGCCGTCTTCGAGACGCTCCGGCGGCGCAATCCGGTGATGCTGAAGTGGTATCTTGAGTCGCTGGACATCCGGGACGATCCGGAGGACATCCTCGCGAAGAAGGACCGCATCTACTGGCTGACCTTCGACCCGACCGACGAGCCGACCCCGCCCCCGCTGGAGGCCGATTTAACGTGGGTGTGGCTGGTGGTGGCCGCCCTGTGGGTGGGCATGCGCTGGATGCGCAGGCGATGCCGGAAGGAGGGATGATCGGCAACCCGCCGCTTATGAGGGCGTACAGCTCCGGCTTATGGCGGATGGCCGATGCGCCATCCGCCCCATCGCCCTACTGCGGCGGATACGGCTCCAGAAAGTAGCCCAGTTCGTGGCTCCCCTCGGAGGCCCAGCCGGTGACGCCGTTCGCCATCTCGATCTCCCACCACACCCAGCCGTCCACGCACTCCGGCCCGCCGATGACGGTGAAAACCGTCCCCTCCGGCATGGTGAAAAGGACGGTGATCGAGTCATCGGTTCCCGGTCGCTCGCGGACGCGCACCGAGAGGCCGTTCGAGAACGTCACCCGCGCCTGCTCGCCGACCGTCAGGCGGGCGGCCAGTGCGCCCGGACACTCGAACTTCCCCGATTCAACCGTTGCGCCGGGCGGAGGGAGCGTCGCAGGCCGGGGGGTGGGTTCCGGCGTCGTCTCTTCCGGTGGCTTCACCTCGTCCGCGTCGGTCACCCCGCCTGCCCCACCGGAGGGGGTGTTTATCACGGCGGTGGGCGGCGCGGTCGGCTGATCAACCGGCTGCGCGGAAGCGTTACAGGCCAGCCCCCCCGCGATCAGCGCCGCCGCCACAAACGCCGTCATCCAGAGCGGGGGATGCGGGTTCCC
>DRKO01000335.1 GCA_011051745.1 Chloroflexota bacterium
GATGCTCACGTCAGGCCGGAGAACCGTCATACCCTCGTGGTGACGCTTCCTCCCCTGTTCGAGGGGGTCTATACGGTTGCCTACACCGCCGCCGGAGCGGGCGATTCGACCCTCGCAGTGGGCAGCTATCAGTTCACCGTAGACCTGCCATCCCCCCGGCTGGCGCTCCTCACACCCGTTAACGGGCAGGCTTTTGAATCCGGCTCGATCCCTCTCCAGATGCAGGTTGAGTTCTTCGACTTCGGTTTATACAACAACCGCATCCGTGTTTACGTGGATGGAGAGCTTGACGCCGAGCTGCGCAGTCTGGAATATGAGATCGAGGGGCTGGAGCCGGGCGTCCATGAGATCACAACCGTTCTCGCGCAGTTTGAGGATCAGGAGCTGCCCGAAACGGCGATTACCGTCTACATCGCCGTTGCCCGCCCCGAACCGGAACTGACGGAAGGGCAGGCCGCAGCGGTCGCTTCCCCTGATGCTGGCCTGCAACTCTCGCTTCCTCAGGTCATCCTGCTGGCGGCGGTCACGCTTCTGCTCCTGGCGGTGGGGGTTCGTCTGGGCCTGCTGTCTGAAAAGACAGGCTCCGACGATCAGTAGCCACCGCCGGAGCCTCAATCCACAATCGTGAACGAGGCGGTCGCCATCAGCTTATCGCCCACGTAAAACTGAACCTCGTAGTTACCGGCGGGCCAGCCCCCCTGTGCCCCGAACCAGTAATAGGCACTTCCTTCCGCCCCCCGATCCCACTCCTGACTCTCGCTACGGATGACGCTGCCGTTCAGCAGGAGTACCTGCGACCAGGAGACGCCGTCCACCATGTTCTCAAACTCCAGCCAGAAGTAAATTCGCGCCGTGCCAGCCGGGAACGTTGTGCCCGTGTTCACCGGGCGCAGATCGGCTGAGATGCCGCTTGAGATGGCCGTGATGCGCAGGCTGGCGTCGGGTGGCGGCGTCACCGAGGAGGCCACCGTCGCGATCAGGGGGGTGGGAGTCGTGGTCGGCGTTGGCTGCGTGGGCGTTATGGTCGGAGGTCCTTCAAAGGGTGAGCGCGGCGTCAGGCTGGGGTTGGGCGTGATGGTCGGAGGCAGCACCAGCGCCAGCGTTGGCGCAGGGGTCGGGGAGGCGAAGAGAAGCGACGGCCTGAAGTTGAACTCAGGCGGCGGGACGAACTGGCGGGCCGTCATGGCCCCACCGATGCCTCCTGTGGTGAGCACCAGCATCAGCGTCCAGCGCCAGCCCCGACGGCTGGCGTCGCGGCGCAGGCGGAAGTAAGGAGCCCGCCGCGCCTGCCGGAAATTGACGTAGGCCCCGATCAGAGATATCAGCCACAGGATGCCCAGCAGGTACGGAGCTATGTAGACGATCGTCGGGAGCATGGCAGCCAGTCTCCGGGTGATGTTTTCCAGGGGAAGCCGGTCGAATTCTCGGCGATGCAGGCCCCGGCAACAACTCTGAAGGGAGCGGGCAGGAGCGCCTTCACAGGGATGTGCGGCTCTCATCAGCCGGGTTTATGGTTCTGCCAAAGTATAACACACAATCCCCCCACTTCGGGAGGTAGAGTCGGCTCATCGGGGCGATCCGGGCATGACTTGACTCTCGACCCGGCTTGAATGTTTATCATTTACACAGGAGCGAGCCACACGGGCGGCGAGAGAAGGGGCGGTAGCACAGAATGAGGCAAGGAAGCATGGGTAACGAAGGGATATTCAGGGGAAGCCTGGCCGTTATATTTGCCCTGTTGATACTCATCAGGCTGTCCTACAGTCGGACGGGAAGAAACGGAGAAGCTGCCTCAGCGAAGAGGGAGAACGGGACTGACGTGGCTCTGCTGAAAGCGATCAACGCGCTGGCGGCTGTCGCCACACTTGTGTACCTCGTTGCTCCCCGGCTGGTCAGCCGGGCGGCGTTGCCGCTGCCGATCTGGCTGCGCCGGGTGGGCGGCCTTCTGGGCCTGATCACGGTTGCCCTGTTCTTCCGGGTACATCACGCTCTGGGTGGGAACTGGTCTGTATCGGCAGGAACGACGGGACAGCACACGCTGGTGACTGCCGGACCGTATCGCCGGATTCGCCATCCCATGTACAGCACCCTCTTTGTCTGGGCGCTGGCCTTCTTTCTGCTCTCGGCTAACTGGCTGGTCGGGGGCACATGGCTGGCCCTCGGCCTTGTGGCCGCCTCAAGGGCTGGCCGGGAGGAGGCCGCCTTGCTTGAGAGGTTCGGCGCGGAATACCGGGCCTACATGCGGCGCACCGGGCGGTTTTTGCCACGCTTGAGGCGCTGAGGATGGCCTACCGGACTCTGGCCGATCTGGAGGATCAGCGGCTGGTCACTCTTTCCGGCGATCAGGCCCGCCGCGAAGGCAGTCCGCATATCTGAGCACGGTCTCTTATGTGCCTCGTGGCCCATTTCCGAGTATCCTAGAGGGTGGTTCGATCCGTTGCTGGCATGCTTAGATGGAACCTGTGAGAAAGGCCCCTCGTGAGCAAAGAACTTTCTATCGGCAAGTATCGCGGCCTGCAACAGTGCGCCACCCACCGGGGTGCGCTGGCCGTTCTGGCACTCGACCATCGTAACAACCTGCGCCGGGCACTCAACCCGGAAGCGCCGGAAGCTGTCCTCCCCTCCGAGATGATCGCCTTCAAGCAGCAGGTAACCCGCATCCTTGCTCCGGCGGCCAGCGCGGTGCTTCTGGACCCGGAGGTCGGCGCGTTTCAGGCGATTGCGGCTGGCGCGTTGCCGGGAAGCCGAGGACTGATCGTAGCGCTTGAGGCAACCGGCTACACCGGCGATCCACAGGCCCGCCAGAGCAGGGTTCTGCCCGGCTGGGATGTCTCCAGAGTCCGGCAGATGGGGGCCAGCGCCGCCAAGCTGCTTGTCTATTACCACCCCGACGCTCCGGCGGCCAGCCTGACTGAGGAACTGGTCGCCCAGGTATCTGCCGATTGCGCCGAACATGACATCCCGTTGTTCCTGGAGCCTCTCTCCTATTCCCTCGATCCGGCCCGGAAAAAGCTAACCGGCCACGAGCGCCGCCGGGTGGTGATCGAGACGGCCCGCCGTCTGACCTCCATCGGCGGGGACGTGCTGAAAGCGGAGTTTCCCCCTGACATAATCGCTGAGCCGGAAGAGGAAGTCTGGGCTGAGGCCTGCGCCGAGCTTTCGGGGGCCAGCCGGATTCCCTGGGTGCTGCTCTCCGCTTCGGTGGACTATGAGATGTACCTACGGCAGGTCACCGTTGCCTGCCAGCAGGGGGCCTCCGGGGTAGCAGTGGGGCGTGCCGTCTGGAAGGAAGCCCCCCGCCTCTCAGGGCAGGCACGTGAGGAGTTCCTGCGGGAGGTGGCCTTCCCCCGGATGGAGCGGATCACCGCCCTCTGTAACGCGCTGGCGAGGCCCTGGACGGAGTTTTACACGCCGCCCGATGCGGGCGCGGAGTATTTCAGGTCGTATTGAGACACATAACACCACAGAAGGCGCGACAACCCCATGAACGATCAACTCATACTGGATGAGGTCATCCGGGCGCAGAAGCAGGGCGAGGTTCGTGGCATCGCCAGCATCTGCTCAGCCAACCCGTTCGTGCTCGAGGCCAGCCTGCTTCACAGCCGGGGAGTCGTCCTGATCGAGTCTACCTGCAATCAGGTGAACCAGTACGGCGGCTATACCGGCATGACGCCTGCCGATTTCGTCCGTCGTGTGGGCGAGCTTGCAGACAAACATCGCATCCCCCGCGAGCGGGTGCTCATCGGCGGCGACCATCTGGGGCCGAACCCCTGGAAGGACGAACCCGCCGACCGCGCGATGGAGAAGGCGCGGGTGCTGGTGCGGGAGTGCGTCCGGGCCGGATACGTCAAAATCCATCTGGACGCCAGTATGCGCTGTGCCGACGACTCACCGGAGCGACCCCTTGATGAGGAAATCTCTGCACAGAGGGCGGCGGAACTGGCACGGGTGGCCGAAGATGCGTTTGCCTCCTCTTCCAGTGGGCAGCCCCCTCCTCGCTACGTCATCGGAACTGAAGTGCCGCCGCCGGGAGGCATTCAGGGGGAGGAAGGGACCCTTTCGGTCACGCCGGTGGATGACGTAGCGAGGACCATTGAGATCACGCGGGCGGCGTTCCTCAGGCAGGGACTTGAGGATGCGTGGGAGCGCGTCATCGCGGTGGTGGTTCAACCCGGCGTGGAATACGGCGATCAGGCCATTTTCGAGTATCAGCCGGAGCGGGCGGCGGGACTCTCCCGCTTTATCGAGCGACACGACCGTCTGATCTACGAGGCTCACTCGACTGACTACCAGACGCGCGAGGCCCTGCGTCATCTGGTGCGTGATCACTTCGCCATCCTGAAGGTCGGCCCGGCCCTGACGTTCGCCTTCCGCGAGGCGGTTTTTGCCCTCGCCATGATAGAAGAAGAACTGCCGTCGCTGGTTTCCCCCTCCCGTGTGCGCGAGGCGCTGGAAGCTGCCATGCTCGCCAACCCCGCCCACTGGGCGAAGTACTACAGCGGCACACCTGATGAACAGCGATTCGCCCGCCGCTACAGTCTCAGCGATCGCTCGCGGTACTACTGGCCGGTTCCCGCCGTGCAGAAGGCGTTATCACGGCTGCTCCAGACTCTGAGCGGCCAGCCGATCCCTCTGACCCTGCTGAGCCAGTATCTACCGCTCCAGTATCGCCGCGTCCGTGAGGGGACTCTGGAGAACGCTCCCCGCGCCCTCATCATGGATAAGATCGGCTCGGTTCTGGCCGATTACGCTTATGCCTGCGGGGAGCCCACACCCTGAAATCCCGCGCCTCAGTTGCCGGGGCTTGTGACGGGCTCTTCGATCTCCGCTTCCGGCTCTGCCACGCGGGCTGTGATCTCTCCGGCCTGCCAGCGGGGTGACCGTCCGGCCCTGCCGAAAAAGACCCACGTCACCACAATGGCGACGATGTACAGGGCCGAGGTCGTCAGGAAAACGGGCACAAACCCGAAATCACCATAGGTCACCTGAAACCAGCCGCTCAGATAGGGACTGGCCGCCCATCCGAACTGAAAGGCGACCAGATTCAGCCCGGCGGCCAGCGCCTGTACGTCGTGCTCCACGTGCTCCAGAATGAAGGTCTGGTAGACCGGCCCGCTCAGATTCATCAGCGCCAGCCGGAACAGATACGCAACCGCCGCGATGAAAAACCCTGCCATCACGCCGATCCGTCCGGCGGGGACCAGCCAGGCCATCGAGCCGAGCGTCAGGAGGAAGAACACCGAAATGCCCTGTGTCAGCACCACCGTGTTGATCTTCCCCAGCCGGTCGGCCATCGGCGGCGCGATGAACTGCGCAATCGCCATCGCGAACGCCCCGAACCCGAACAGCGTCCCGATTGCGGCATCACTGCGCCCCAGCACGTTGCGAAAGTAAAGGTTCATGAAGGGCTGCATCATCCCCGCCCCCAGCCCGATGATGACCTGTGGCGTGAGCAGGCGGGCCAGCGTTCTGCCGTGCTCCCGCAACTGTTGCCATGGAGAGGCGATCTCGCGGTCGGTGGGCGGCGTTCCGGTGCGGATCAGCATCAACGGGCCGATAGCCAGCGCGGAGACCAGCATCATACTGCCCAGCGTCAGGCGATAGGCCAGCGTATCGGTCGGTCCCACGCCGACCAGCCCGCCCAGCCAGGTCGGCATCAGCCCGCCCACCTGGAAACCGACGAACTGGGCCAGAGTCAGCAGCCCGAAGTTGAAGCTAAATACGTACTGCCGCTCGTCCTCAGAGGTGTTATCCATCAGGAAGGGGGCCGAGGCGATCTGCCGCACGCTCATCGCCAGCCCCATGACCGAGCTAAAGACGATCAGCGGCAGCCGGAATGGCAACAACACCATCCCCAGCAGGCCAAGCGTGCTGACCCACCCGCTGATCACCAGAATACGTTTTTGTGAAAAACGCTGTGCCAGATACGCCGCGGGGAGCGCCATGAGGAGCGAGGTCACGGAGCGAGCGCTGGTCAGCAGGCCCAGAAAACGCTCGTCGTACCCGCCCAGGCTGAGCACGTAGAAGTTGAACAGGAGCCGGAAGACTCCGAAGGCTAACCCCGTCAGAGCGCTGTATGTCAGGATCAGACGGGCGTTAGGCGTAAAGCGTTTCAGCTTCTCGGCGTAAAGCCGCAGCCCTTCAGGGAAGTTTCTCCGCCGTTTCGGCATAACGGTGTACCGTCCACCTTTCACGATGTGGAGGACTTCCCCTGAGCCTGTGTGCTCCTCTGCCGGAGCCGGTTCTGTGCCTGCGCGGCGACCCAGAGTATAGCTCGCTCCAGCATCTCCGCCACCCGCCGATCCGGCAGAGGGGAGGCTGTGTCTGAACTGTAATGTTGTGCTCCGCTCCCGCTTATGAGATCGAGTATAATGTAGAAAGTCGCGCGGGCCGCACGCCCCGCAGACCGGAGATTTGATTGCCTATATCCTGTTGTCGAGGTGCTTCATGAGCCAGAGGTGGACGAAGCGCATCTTAATTGTTGACGATCAGCGTGAGACCGGTCGCATGTTGCGCACCGGTCTGGAAATGCTGGAGCGGGGATACGCCGTCGTGGATGTTCCTTCCGGCGAGGAGGCTCTGCTGGAACTCCGGCGGCAGCCCTTTGATCTGGTTGTCTGTGATTATCTGTTACCCGGCATCTCAGGCCCGGAGCTTGTCCGGCGGGCACGGGGGCAGCAGGCCGATCTTCGCTTTCTTGTGATCACCGGCCAGGACCTTAACCATGTTCAGGCCGAATTTGAGGGGCTTGGCGTTCTGGGGATATTTGAGAAACCGATCGATCTGGATCGCTTTGTTGAAACGGTCAGCACTCTGCTGGACGGGGGAGCGGAGACGGCCTTTCAGCCCGTCCCGCCGCAGGAGGACGAGATCGGCCCCTCACCGGCGGGCGAGGCCCGGATCAGCCGGTTGCTCTCCGCTCTGCTGGCCGATCTCGGAGCACACACTGTGGCCTTCACCAGCCGGGGAGGGCGGGTTGTCAGCCAGCAGGGCAGGCCGGATGCGTCCCTGCCCTTTGAGGACCTGGTCGCGTTCCTGACCGCAAACTTTGTGACCACCACCCGCCTGTCCGTTCATCTGGGCGGCGGCCTGACCAGAGCGCTCCACTATTACGGCGGCAGCCGGTATGATATTTACACTCTGGCGGTGAACGATCACTTCTTCCTGATCATCCTCTTCCCCGGCGGTAGCCAGAAGCAGATCGGGGCTGTGCTGCGCTACGGCCAGCGAGCGGTGCTGCAACTGCGGGCTCTGCTTGAGAGGGAGGCCCCCGCCCGGAGCGAGGAAGCCCGACAGGCCGGAAC
>DRKO01000336.1 GCA_011051745.1 Chloroflexota bacterium
AAACGGGCCGCTGAATCCCTTCCCGCCCGACGAGGCCCGGCAGGCGGGGCTGAATCTCTTCCCCACCTGGGTCTGGACGCCGCTCCCGCCGGAAGGGGACGCCGCCTCCGGCACGACAACGGCGCTGGCGGCGACCGCCACGCTGCCATCAGCCGGGCAGTTCCCCGGCCCCGCTTCGCTGCCAACCCTGCCCCTGCAACGCACGGTGGTATACAGGCAGGCTCCCACACCGACCCCGCCCCCCACCTGGACGCTCCCGCCAACCGCGACGTTCACCCCGTCGCCGACCTTCACGCCATCACCGACCTTCACCCCCAGCCCGACCGCCACCCCCACTCAGACGCTCACACCCACCCCGACCGATACCCCGACCATCACACCCTCACCGACGCTGGCGATTGATCCGCCCTGGTGGAACGCGGACTACTCCTACCGGCGTCAGGTGACGGTCAGCGCGGCCCCGGCAGTTCCGGCAGGATACTCAATCGCGCTCAGCTTTGACCACGCGACGCTGGTCGGGGAGGGGAAATCCCGGTCGGGCGGCGAGGATATCCGCCTCGCATACTGGGACGGGGCAGCCTGGACGGAGCTTGATCGGGTGCTGGATGACGGCTCGGCGTGGAACACCGCCGCCACAATGATCTGGTTCCGCACGCAGGCCGACATCGGCGCGGGCGGGCAGGATGACGGCTATTTCCTCTACTACGGGAACGCCCCGGCGGGTAGCCCGCCTGCCGATCCGCTCAACGTGTTTCTGTTCTACGATACTTTCGAGGGATCGGACGTTGACGCCGGACGATGGGACCTGACGGGCACGGCAACGGTCGCCGGAGGGGCGCTGACGCTTGACCCCGGCAGCAGCCTGTGGGCGGTGGACGCTTACGCGGCGGGCGTGGATACTTTGTGGGAGGCCCGCGTGGGGCTTTCGGCGGATGCGGTGGATGAGTTTCATTACTGGGGGGCCAGCGACGATGTGGCTCCGGGGGCAGAGCGCATCGCCTTCCGCGCGGACAGCGCCGGGCACTACGCCGAAACGGCGACCGGCGGGGCAGTCAACAGCCTGCCCATCATGCCGGACACCCCGACCTCTCTTCACACCTACGGCCTGATCCGGGAGGGGACGGGGGGCGTGCGCTTCCTGCAGGACGGCAACGAGTTAGCCGCCTCCTCCGATCATATCCCTGCCGGCGATCTGCGGGCGTTCTTCCGCAACGACACCGGCACGGAGACTCTCCTCTGCGAGTGGGTGCGGGTACGGGCCTACGTCACTCCGGAGCCTTCCGCCAGCGCGGGGGCCGAGGAGGCGAAGCCCTAGGCGGCTACCTCAATTCGTCCCGCGGGGCAAAGACCCGCTTCACTTCCGGGGAGAAGCCCGGCAGCACGCCGCCGCCGCCGGGCGTGTCCCCTCGGTCGGGAATTGCACGGGATGATCGGAGCGCTGAGCCCGCGAGGATCACCTCATGTGCGGTCACGACCGATCAACCCCCGCAGATTCCCCTGTAATTGGCCTCTATACCATCACGGACGCTACCGGTAGACAGTTATTTCTGGATGCTCCGCTTCGCCGGTCTGCGATCGTCTACTCCGAGCGGACGCAGCGGAAACCCAGCCCGTAGTTGCCGTGATCGGGCGGGTTGGAAAGGCGGTGCGCCGGGCGGATTGTGTAAGCGGGGTTCGCCAGCGACCCGCTCCGCTCGACCCGCTCGGTCCCGGAGGGCGGACCGGTCGGGTCTGTCTGCGGCCCCTCTGAATATGACCCGAACCAGTCGGCCACCCATTCCCACACATTCCCGGACATATCATGCACGCCGAAGGGGCTTATCCCGGTCGGATAGCTGCCCACTGGCATGGTGTCGCCCACACACCACTCAGTATCGGGATCGGTAGGGGCGTAGTTGACGCGCGTGCAGTCCGGCGGCGAGTTCCCCCAGGGGTAGATACGCCCGTCCGGGCCGCGCGCCGCGTACTCCCACTCCGCCTCGGTTGGCAGGCGTGCGTCCCGCCAGCGGCAGTAGGTGTCGGCCTGAAACCAGGTCACCCAGATCACGGGGTGATCGGCGTACACGGGGTTACCGAAGTAATCCTCGAATGAGTATGAGTCGCTGCGCTGAGGCGGATAGCACGGCCCGCTGGTGACACATTCAAGGTACTGCCCGTTCGTCACCTCGAAAACATCTATCCAGTAGTCGTAAGTCAGCGTGACCTGATGGGCGGGTAGATCACGCGCATAGCCCGTCTCTCCGCCCATGGTGAAGGTTCCGGCGGGGACTCGCACCATCAGATGGTCCTGGTCGTCGCGCAGTAAGGGGTAGCCCTGAGCGTTGCGCCAGGGGGTCGGGCTGGCCTCTGGAGCCTCGGCGGGCGGAGATTCGTCCGCCGGGGTGGCCGGTTCGGTCTCCCCCACCTCGCCCTCCTCTCCGGCTGGCTCCTCGGCGGTCGCAGGCGTGGGCGAAGGGGCAGAAGGGAGTTCCCCGGCCGCGTCGGGGGCAACCGTCGGCTCCCCGGAACGGCTGAGGGAAGGCCTTAGCAGGAGGAAGTATCCCCCGGCGGCAAGCAATGCCACCACAAACAGGACCGCAACTCCCCCGCCGAGCGCCAGCCCCAGACCTGCCCCGCCCCGTCCCGCGGGGTGAGCCTCCTGAGCGGGGCGACTCGGCCCCGTTCGCCCTCCGCCCCGGACGCCCGTCTCCGGAAGCGGGGGCGGCGCGGGGTATGCTCCCCCCACCGGCGTGGCAGGCTCAATGAGGGTGGACAGGTCGGCAGGAGGAGCGATCTCCTGTCCCTGTGCCAGCGCGTCGAGATCGTGGGCCAGCTCCACCGCCGTCTGGTAGCGGTCGTCGGGATTCTTCGCCATCGCCCGCCGGATCACGGCCTCGCATCCCGGTGGCAGATCGGCCCGCACAGCCAGCACACTGGGAACCGGCTCCAGCACATGCTGAACGGCCATCCGCATCGGTGTATCAGCCTGATAGGGCGTCTGGCCGGTCAGCATCTCGAACAGGATCACGCCCAGCGCGTATATGTCGCTTCGGTTATCCAGTTCGCCGTTCCCCTCCACCTGCTCCGGGGACATGTAAGAGGGCGTCCCGATCAGCCCTCCGCTGCCCGTCAGGGTGGCCGTCCCCCCGATCAGTTTCGCGATCCCGAAGTCGGCCAGATAGGCGTTGCCATCCCGGTCAAACAGAATGTTGCCCGGCTTGAGGTCGCGATGGATGATGCCGAGGCTGTGGGCTCTGTCCAGCGCAGGGGCCAGCTGGGAGAATACGTGCGCCGCGTCTGATATGGAGAACGGCCCCCGTCGGATGCGGTCGGCCAGCGATCCACCGCTCATGTAGCGCATCACGAGGTAAGGTTGCCCCTCCTCCTCGCCGTAGTCGTAGACCGGCACGATGGCCGGATGTTCCAGCGTGGCGATGACCTGAGCCTCGCGCTCGAAGCGGGCGCGGAACGTGCGCTCGTGGAGTAGCTCGCGGGGGAGCACCTTGATGGCGACTTCCCGCCCGAAGCGCGGGTCGCGGGCACGGTAGACAGTCGCCATACCGCCGCGTCCGATCTCGGCGATGATCTCGTACCGATCGATTGTTCGAGGGGACATATCGAGCTACTCGCTTTCAGGGGCTGGCCGGATGGATGAGTGAACTCAGTATAGCATGAGCGTAACAGGCGGGGAAGCAGGAAAAAACGTCCGGCGGTAGCATCCCCGGATGGGGGCGCGCCGCGCCCGATGCACTCCTCTGTGGCCCGGCAATCGGGACGAAAAAGGTGGCAGGGCATCTGGCCTCCCTGCCACCCGATCCGACTCTCCTCAGCCGGTGTCCGGTTTACGGACAGTCTGAGGGACAGGTAAGAGAACTCTCTCCCACCTCGCAGATGCCATTTCCGCAGAAGGAGACCGAGCAGTCCGCCGGGCAACTGATGGAGTCCTCCCAGGACTCACAGATGCCGTTCCCGCAGGTGAGCCCCCCTGAGCAGTCCTGCGGGCAGCTTGAGGCGTCTTCCCACGACTCACATGTGCCGTTTCCACAGAGAGAGATCGAGCAGTCCTGCGGACAGCTTGAAGCATCCTCGCCTGCGTCGCACCCCCCATCCCCGCAGAGGGAAAACACGGGGCAGTCCTGCGGGCAGGTTGAAGCATCCTCGCCTGCGTCGCACACCCCATCCCCGCAGAAGGAGATCACGGGGCAATCCTGCGGGCAGGTTGAGGAATCCTCGCCTGCGTCGCACACACCATCCCCGCAGAAAGAGAGGATCACACAATCCGCCGGGCAATTGTTGGAGTCCTCCCAGGACTCACAGAAACCGTTCCCGCAGGTAGAGACCGTACAGTCCGCGGGGCAGGAGTTGTAGTCCTCGTTGGCATCACAGATTCCGTTC
>DRKO01000337.1 GCA_011051745.1 Chloroflexota bacterium
CGGCCAGCCGATGAGCCTCCTCAAGCGGCATCTCGTCCGCCACATGACAGTGCATACTCAGCGTGAAGCCGCCGTCGGCCTCAGCCCGGATGTCCAGATCATGCCAGCCCCGATCCGGATAGAGTCGTTGGGCTATCTCGAAGGCCGAATGGGCCAGTTCGTGGGCGTCCGAGTCGTACAGAAGGGGCGTATCCTCGCAGGTGTGGGCCGGTTCGATGTGGGTAACCACACGTGCCAACTGCGGGAGGGCGCGTTGCAGACGCTCTTCGAAGTCGGTCACTATGTGATGTGCCTCGCTAACAGAGAGTTCCGGCTGTACCTCAACGTGCATTTCCAGCGTCAGGCCGTCATCTTTGGTGGTCGGGATCACCTCGTGAACGCCCAGCCCCAGCGCGTCGGCCTCGGCGCGGGCGATCAGGGCGTAGTCCGGCGGCTCACTGCGTGAAGGCAGGAAGTAAACGCGGATATCCTTCAGCCCCTCAAAGCGCTTACGCAGGCGGGCGCGTATCTCGCGGGCGATGGTGTCGCTGTGTTCGGCTGTCGTCGGGGCGGCGACCTGTACATCAAGGTCGAGGTGGATGTCATCGGATGGCCCCCGGCTTCGCACCCGAACCACCCTCCGGACGCCGGGGACCTGCTCGACGATCTGGCTCACGGCGTCGGCGTCCAGGGCGGCACGATCAACCAGAACGCCCGCCGATTGCCACACGATCCGCCAGGCCGTCAGGCCGATCAGACCGACGACCACAAGCGCCGCCGCTGCGTCGATCCACTCCGCTCCCAGTTGGACGCCGACGAGGCTGGCCAGGACGGTTGTGGAAACCAGAACGTCGCTGCGGGTCTGGGCCGCATCTGCCACCAGAATCTCCGAGCGAAGACGCTTCCCTGCCCGCCGCTCGTAGAACGAAACGCCGAGATTGATAAGCAGGGTGAGGATCATGACGATGAAGTTCACAGCGCCGATGTGGGGCGTCGTTGCCCCTTCCAGAAAACGGTTAACGCTGCTCTTGATCAACTCCCAGGCGGTCAGGATCAACATCCCGCCGATCATCATGCTGGCGAGCGTTTCAAAACGGCGATGTCCGTAAGGGTGATCGGCATCCGGCGGGCGGGCGGCAATCGCGGTGCTTGCCAGCCCGATGATATTGGATGTGGCGTCCAGCGAGGAGTGGAACCCATCGGCCACCATCGCCAGCGAGGCGGTCAACAGGCCGACTATCACTTTGGCCGCCGCGACAGCCAGATTGGCAATCAGCGTGATGATCAGCACACGCTGGATTTCCTGCTGCCGCTTCGACTCCGGAGTTTCCGTCATGCTCTTTGATATTCCTTGCCGGAGACTATAGCTCCTCAAGCTCTTTCTTGTAGACGCGGTGACGCTTGTAGACGTTCAGGCCGATCAACGCTTCCAGATCGGAGAGCATACGATAGTTGTCTTCCTGAACCTGGACCAGGTCGGCATATTCGTACTGAGTGTTTTCCATGAGGGTCTTAAACATCTCGTCATAAAGGACGGCGTTGGCCCCCGTGCCCTGATATTTGGGTAACACGGCGTTCCCGTTGATGTTGAGCCATCTGGTGCGACGCTTCTCGATCAGCAGAGCGATCCAGCCGAACGGCCACAGGCGCCCCCTGATCCGCTGGATGGCTGCCGAAACGTCTGGATAGCAAAACTGGAAGCCGACTATCTCATCGCCCTTGAAGATCAGCTTCATGAGGGGCGGGTCGGCAATCAGCAGGAGGCGGTCCACCAGCGCGTCAAGCTCTTCATCCGGGATGGGAGTGTATGCCCAGACGCTCACAAAGGCGCGGTTATAAGCGTCCTTGATCTGCGCGGCATAAGCCTTGAGCTCTGCCTTGCTCCTGAAAACGGGGACGGTGAAGCCGCGCCGCTGCCTGACTTTCTCGGCGATCCGCCGGATGCGCTCTGGATAGACGTAATTCTCCCGCTGCGCCAGCGCCGAAAGGTAATCCACCTCTTTGACCATGCCGCCGATCTCTTCCCACTGGCGGACGTAATAGGGAGGGTTGTAGGGAATACCCATAGCAGGGCGGTGCTCGAACCCTTCTACAAGCAGCCCCAGCCCGTCGCCGGTCATAAACCCTTTCGGGCCAACAAGCCGGTTGAGCCCCCGCGCTCTGGCCCAGCCCTCAGCCGCCTCAAAGAGCAGGCCTGCGACCTCGTCACTGTCAATGGCTTCGTACAGGTACAGCAAAGCGTCGCGCTTGTTGCGATACTCGTTGTGCGGGCGGTGCTCCAGAACGGCTATACGCCCGACTGCCTGCCCCGCGTCGTCCCGCACCAGATAGAAGGCCGCCTCTGAATGCCTGTAAAAAGGGTAATCCGGCCTGAATCGCGCCCGCTCGCCGGGCATCAGCGGTGGGACCCACTGGGGGATATCTCGATAGATTGTGAAGGGTAAGTTCAGGAAGTCGCGCACGTCGCGACGTCTGGTCGGATATACTTCGATGATCTGCATCATTCCCTCTGGAGCTTATTCTGTTGTCCGGGTCGAATCGGTCGCTTCTCCGTAGAGCTTCTCCAACCGCTCCGCCTCCTGCTTCAGCCGTTCCGCCTCACGGTGCAGCCGCTCTACCTCCGCCCGCCAGTCGGGCTCCGGCCCCTGAACCTGACCGGCGGCAGCCCCCCCGGAGGCCGGGGGCGGCTCCCCGGCAACGACGGGCTGCTGATCCTGCACACCGGGTGAGGGTGCGTCTCCCTCCTGCGCGGAGGCAGTAAAATAGTCATGCAGGTTCTGATCGGAGACATACCATCTCCGGCCCATTTTACGCCCCTGTAGTACCCCGGCCCGCAGGTAGCGGGCCAGCGTCCCTTCTGAGACTTCGAGCATCTCGGCCAGCTCGGCGACTGTGTAAAGCGTCATATCCCCGATCTGAATAGGCATAGCGGCTCCTCTGCCCCCGATGCAGGACTCTGCAGGCTAATCCGGTATCCAGACCTCAACGTCAAGGTCTTCTTCCAGTTTGCGGGCCAGTTCCTGAAGGGTCGCCAGCTTGAAGGCGCTCTGATTGTCCGCCGGACGACCGAGGACAACCAGCGTGATACCCTCCTCTCTGACCGTCTCTTCCAGCTCTTTGACGAAGTTCCCGTGCCGGATCAGGTAGCGGGCCTTGATCCCTTCCTTCTCGGCCCGCTCCACCGCCATCGCCATCAGGAAGTCGGCCATCTTGTCCATCTCACCGGTGACAACATCCGAGCGCATGGCGTAATCCGCCTGTGCCAGGAACTCCACATCAACAACGTAGAAGAAGATCAGTTCGTCGCCCGTTTCCTTGGCCCGCTGAATAGCAGCCTTCTGTGTGCGGATACTGGCTTCTCCGCCACGTGTCGAGCACAGGATTTTGCCCATACGTCACTCCTAGAAGTGAATAAACAACCAGATGCAGCCCAGGGAGACCGTGATAACGACGGCCGGCAGGCCGACTGCCAGAAACTTCTTGAAGGTGATCGGATAGCCTGCTCGTTCGGCGATTCCGGCGGTCACCAGGTTGGCTGAGGCCCCAATTAGCGAGCTGTTGCCCCCCATTGCCGCACCGATGGAAAGAGCATAGAACAGAATCTGATTTTCTGCGCCGGGGGTTGTCTGGGTCAGGTAGTCAACGACCGGCAGCATGGCAGCCGTGAACGGGATATTATCCACCACACCCGACAGGAACGCGGCCAGCCAGGACACCGCCAGAACGCTGGCCGTCAGGTTGCCGCCCACGATATCCCCGATCCCTACCGCGATCAGCGAGATCAGGCCGACTTCTTCTATCGCTCCGATGACCATAAACAGGCCGATGAAGAACATGAGCGTCGTCCAGTCTACGACGGACATCATCTGCTCGATATCCGGGTGAACCCAGATCAGCATGGCAACCGC
>DRKO01000338.1 GCA_011051745.1 Chloroflexota bacterium
CCAGAAGCTCCGCTATGGCGCTGCCGCCCGGCAGGAGCGTTTCTACCGCTCTGAGCGCGCCGTAAGCTATCAGGCCCATCGTTCCGGCGCTGAGGGATGTCAGGCTTACGGTGCGGGAGAGGCCGTGTTCTGACAACCCTCCCAGCCGCTTCCACAGGATCGCCCCGGAGATCAGGGCGTGGAGCAACTGCTTGAGCGAATCGGCGATCATGAGGCTGAACAGCCCCCACGAAGGCAGCAGAGCGACCGCTGCCCCCAGATAGATGACGTTCACCCCCACCCCGATCAGGGCGGGGGTGAGTGTATCCTGACGGGCGTAGAAGGCGAACACGAGGAGCAGATCAATGGCGGCGAAGGGAAGGCCCAGCAGATAGAACTGCAACGCCTGGGTGGTCATCAGCGTGTCGAAGGGGAGGAAATCGCCGTGCTCAAACAGGAGGTCAACCGTCGGGCGGGCGAGGATAAATAGCCCGACCGTCGCGGGCACGATCAGAACCACGACCAGCCGCAGTCCCTTCGCCAGCATACTCTGGAAAGCCCCTTTCTCCTCCCCTCTGGAGCGTCGCTCTCTGGCGGCGTGGGTTGAGAGGGTGGGCAGCACGGCGAATGAGATCGCGGTTGCAACGAGGCCCTGCGGCAACTGCCGGAGGTAGGTCGCGTAGTTCATCCATGAGATGCCGCCCTCGCCGGTCTGAGAGGCCAGATTGTAGCTGATGGGGCGGCTGATCAGAATCTCCACCAGCAACCCCAGCACAATCGGTGTGTAGAGCGTCACGATACGCCGCAGGGCCGGATGCCGGAGCGTCAGCCGGAACCGCAGACGAGCGTCTCTCAGGCCGGAGACCTGTAGAAGAAACTGGAGGATGGCGCCGATCAGGAGGCCGAGCGCCATCGCGGAGATGTCAAGGCGATTGTGGAACAGGAGCGTTGCGGCAACGATGCCCGCGTTAAACACGGCGGCGGCAAAGGCCGGAAACGCGAATCGCTTGAGGGCATACAGCAGCCCGGAGAGAACGCCGGAGAGATTCAGGAACAGGACGGCGGGGACGGTGATTCGGAGGAGGCGGGCCGTCAGGTCGAGGACTGCCGGTGAAGAACCGCTGCTCAGGAGGAAGGCCACCTGAGGGGCGAAAGCCTCGACCAGCAGGATAAACGCAGCCAGAGCGACCACCACCAGACTGAGCAACACACTGACCAGCCCCCACAGTTCCTCGCGTTTCTCCGCCACGTAGGCGCTGAAAACCGGAACCAGCGAGCTATCCACAGCCCCGCCGACCAGCAGATCGTACATCATGGTGGGGACAATGGTCGCCACGTTGTAAGCGTCAACCGCACCTCCCGCGCCGAAGAAGTGCGATTTCACCGTCTCCCTCACAAGCCCCAGCACGCGGCTGACAGTATTCCCCAGCGCGATCACGCTGGCCGCCCGCGCGATCTGGGCGGTTTCGTGAGAGGGAGAGCCGGACAACGTATCGGGAGGGGCTGCGGGGGTGGTTTCCTCGCTAACGCTCGTCTCTACAGTCATAATCCCTGACCGGCAAAATAAGCAGGGCAAGCGCGTCGCCTGCCCCTCGTGTGGGGGATTGTACTGTCCGATGTGCCCACCCGCAAGGCTTCACTTCGCCGGCGGGCCGCTCCGGGGCAAGAGGAAAAGGGCCTGCCACCGCTTTTCGGCGGGCGGAGGCCCTTTCGCGATCATGTCACAGGGCGTGAGGCCGCTCAGGTCGTTTCGGTCTCCTCGTCCTGCTCGGTTTGAGGCAGGCTGTTCAGGTTGACCTGCTCGCCACAGGCCAGGCACTGAGCCCACTCTTTGTTCTGCACGATCAACAGCCCGCCACAGGCCGGGCAGGGCTGAGCAAGGGGACGCTTCCAGCTCGTCCACTCGCAGGCCGGGTAATTGGCGCAACCGTAGAACACCCGCCCTTTGCGCGTCTTTCGCTCGATGATGTCTCCGCCGCACTCCGGGCAGGCAACGCCGATTTTCTCTAGCCAGGGCTCGGTGTAACGGCACTCCGGGAAGTTTGAACATCCTATGAACTTCCCGTACCGTCCCCAGCGGATCACAAGCGGGCTGCCGCATTCCGGGCAGTTCCGCCCGATCTCTTCGTTCCCCAGGTCCAGATCGGGAATTTCCCTGTGCGCCCGCTCCACTTCTGCCTTGAAGGGGAAATAGAACTTCCGCAACACGGGGACCCACTCCTGCTCGCCGGAGGCGATCCGGTCCAGATCGTCCTCCATGCGGGCGGTGAAGTTAACGTCCACGATCTCCGGGAAGTGCTCGACCAGCAGGTCGTTTACGACGATGCCCATCTCGGTGGGATGAAGATGCTTATTCTCCCGCCGGACGTACCCCCGTTGCTGGATGGTATTCAGGATGGGGGCGTAAGTGCTTGGCCGCCCGATGCCGTACTCCTCCAGGGCCTTGACCAGCGAGGCTTCGGTGTAGCGCGGCGGCGGCTGGGTGAAATGTTGCTCCGGCAGGAGCCTGAGCAGATCGAGGAGATCGCCCGCCTCCAGATCGGGGAAGGCCTGTTCCGGCCCTTCCTTCTCTTCATCAGGCACATCGTACACGATCAGAAAGCCGGGGAAGCGCAGCGTCGAACTGGAGGCCCGAAACAGGTATGGCCGGTCGCCGTTGCTGGCCGCCGGTGGCCCGGCCAGCACGTCCACGCGGATCGTGTCGTAGATGGCGGCGGCCATCTGGCTGGCGACGAAACGCTGCCAGATCAGGCGGTAGAGCCGGAGCTGATCGGCGTTGAGATAGGGTTTGAGCGCGTCGGGCGTTCGATACACATCGGTGGGGCGGATCGCCTCGTGTGCTTCCTGTGCCCCTTTCGTCTTCTTCCCGTAGACGTTCGGGGTTTCGGGCAGGTAGTCGAGGCCGTATCTCTCGTCAATAAACCGGCGGGCTTCCGATTGCGCCACTGCGGAGATGTTGGTGCTGTCGGTGCGCATGTAGGTGATCAGGCCGACTTCGCCGCCGTTGCCGATGTCGATCCCCTCGTAAAGCTGCTGGGCAAGCCGCATCGTGCGACGGGCGGTGAACCCCAGCCGTCGGGAGGCTTCCTGCTGAAGCGTGCTGGTGGTGAAGGGAGCGGGGGCCTTGCGCTTGCGCTGCCCCTTCTTCACCTCCTTGACGATGTACTCCGCCCCCTCCAGATCGGCTAGAATCGGCTCGACGGCCTCCTGAGTGGGCAGGGAAATCTTCTCGCCCCTCACGCGGATCAGCCGGGCGATGAAGCTCCGGCGATCCGGTAGATCGCGCTCCACCGAACGGGCCAGTTCGGCGTCAATCGTCCAGTATTCCTCCGGGACGAAGTTCTCTATCTCGCGCTCACGCTCGACAACGAGCCGGACGGCCACCGATTGAACCCGTCCGGCGGAGAGCCGGGGGCGGACTTTCTCCCACAGAAGCGGGCTGAGCTCATAGCCGACCAGCCGATCCAGAATGCGCCGCGCCTGCTGGGCGTTTACCTTGTCCATATCTATCTGGCGCGGTCTGGCGAACGCCTCCCGGATGGCATCCCGCGTGATCTCGTAAAAGATCACCCGCCGGGCGCGTTCTTCCTCAAGGCCGGTCACCTCCATCAGATGCCAGGCGATGGCCTCGCCTTCCCGGTCGGCGTCGGTCGCCAGATAGACCTCTTCCGCCTGAGCGACGGCTTCCCTGAGTTCCTTCACGATCTCCCGCTTATCATTCGGGACGCGATAGCGGGGGGTGAAATCGTTCTCCACATCTACGGAAAGCTGGGAACGAAGCAAGTCACGCACATGGCCGACGGATGCCTTGACCCTGAATTCCTTCCCCAGGTAGTTCTCGATGGTGCGTGCTTTAGCCGGTGACTCGACGATCACCAGCTTACCCCTGCGCCGCTGGTTCTTCTTCCGCGCCCGCCGGGGCTTTGAAACGCGCTCCGGCGGCGGCAAATGTTCGTGGGCAGGAGTCGCGCCCATACGATAAAGCGCCGTGCCGCACACAGGGCAGACCCCCCGCGTGGCGGGCTGGCCGCTCCGGGTGTACACAGGCTCGGCTTCGGCGATGGGGCGTTTTGTTTTGCACTTCATGCAATAGGCCAGCAATTCTTCACTCATAAGTATTCGTTCCGTTGCTCCTCTTTCAAGCGTTCTACCAGTTGCCTGACATCCTGGGCCCGCTCTCTCCGGCAGATCAGCAATACATCCTCTGTATCCACGATTACAAGGTCCTCAACCCCCAGCACTGCTACCAGCCGGTCGCTGAAGACCAGCGTGCGGGCGGCGTCAATCACCATTGGTTCCTGCCCGCTGTGGACGACATCCCGGCCCGCCTGCGCCGATAAGATGTCGTAGAGTGCCCCGAAATTACCGATGTCGCTCCATCCCATCTGAACGGGGATCACGTAGACCCTCTCCCGAACGTGCTCCATCAGGGCATAATCCACGGAGATACGCTTCAGGCCGGGCCAGACCTCCCGGAGGCGGGCATCATAAGCGGGCTGACCAAGCAGCCCGGCCAGATCCTCCAGCACAGCATACAAATCAGGCGCGTGGCGCGCAAACTCGGCCATTACCCGCCTGACCGGCCAGATGAACATGCCGCTGTTCCAGCTATAGCGACCGGTCGCCAGATATTGCTCCGCAAGAGCCTGTTCCGGCTTCTCGGTAAAGCGCTTGAGGACGTGGACATCTATACCGTCTATGCTCATCGCGAGCGGGCCACGTTCGATGTATCCGAACCCCGTCGAGGGGAAATCCGGCTCGATGCCCAGCGTGACGATGCTACCATCGGCGGCCACCCGGCAGGCCACGCCCAGCACCTTACGGAACATCTCCTCATCGGCGATGTAGTGATCGGCAGTCAGCACTGCCATGATGGCGTCCGGGTCGCGGTGGCGGACGTGGACCGCCCCCAGCCCAACGGCGGGGGCCGTGTCCCGCCCTTCCGGCTCGATGATGAAATTCTCCTCCGGCAGATCGGGCGCGTGCTCCTTCAGTCGGGGGGTCAGGTCAGCGCCCGCCACCACCAGAATACGCTCCGGCGGAAAGAGCGGATACAGCCGCTCCACAGAGACGGTGAACATAGAGCGCTCCCGATCCACCAGCGGGAGGAGTGGCTTGGGCCGGTCTTTCCGGCTGAGAGGCCAGAGCCGTGTTCCGGCTCCACCGGCCATGATCAGAGCATACGCATTATCCATCGTTCCCTCTGCATTGTGTTTCAGTTGCGGACATATACCATCCGGCCAACCTCACGCACCATGCCTTTCAACTGAAGCATTGCCAGCGCACTGTTCACCTGTGAGACAGGCAGGCCACAGCGGTGGGCCAGCTCATCCACGTGGAGCGGTTCAGCCGAGAGAAAGTCGAGCACAGTCTGCTCCTTCTCGCTGAGCGCGGGCAGGCTGGCTCGCGCCTCTGTGAACTGGCCGATCTGCTCCAGATTCAGAACTTCCAGAACGTCTCTGGCGGAGAGCACCGGATGTGCGCCATCCTGAATCAGGCGGTTGGTTCCTTCACTGCCCCGCGCGGTGATGTTTCCCGGCACGGCGAACACCTCGCGGCCCTGCTCCAGAGCGTGCCCGGCAGTTACCAGCGCTCCACTCTTAATGCCCGCCTCCGTCACCAGTACGCCGCGAGCCAGCCCGCTGATCACCTGATTGCGCGGCGGGAAGTTGGTGGCCTGCGGCTTCGTCCCCAGCGGGAAGGTGCTCATCAGCGCCCCCTGCTGGACGATCCGGGCCGCAAGCTGGCGATGCTCCGGCGGGTAGATGATGTCCAGCCCACACGCCAGAACGGCAATAGTCCGCCCC
>DRKO01000339.1 GCA_011051745.1 Chloroflexota bacterium
ATGATGTCCGCCCCCCCGACAGAGGTCGAAGTCCGCGTTGCGCCGGACGGGACGTTGAGACCACTCCGCTTCTCGTGGCGTGGAAGGATGCTGCGCGTGGTGGGCATGGGCCGCTCCTGGTCGGACGGGGAGGGCGATCACTGGCTGGTGATGACCGCGCCGCTGGAGCGCGTCTTTGAGCTCCGGCGCACACCGGAGGGAACGTGGCACGTGAGGAGCATCGGGGCCACACCCCCCGTCGCATGAGGCGCGGCATAATGGCGTAAAATAAAAAAGGAGGCTTCCCGAAGGAGCCTCCGACGCAGCACTCGCTGGCTGTTAGTTCTTGCTGGCAAGTAGCTTCTTGGCCTTAACGGCGATCCTGTGCAGCGGGCCGGGTTTCGCCTTGGGCAGCCTGATGGTCAGGATGCCGTTCTCCAGTTCGGCCTCGGCCTTGTCAGCCTTGACCTCCGTCGGCAGCCGTATTGAGCGCTCAAACTTGCCGAAGCGCAGCTCCCGCACGTACCAGCCATCCCCTTCTCTCTCCTGCTCACGCTGCGACTCGGCGGAGATCGTCAGCATATCGCCCACAACTTTAACGTCAATATCCTCCTCGCTGACGCCGGGGATGGCCGTCTCAACAATGATGTCGTTCTCATCCTCACGGACGTTGAGCGCGAGCGTAAAGCTCTCCGGCTGCCACTCCCGGTCCGGCTGCAACAGCCACGAGTTCATCCGCTCCATCATCCGATCAATCTCACGGAACGGCTCGAAGAAGTCACGCGGTACCAGCCACGACATTCCCATCACCTCACTTCTGCCCTATAATGTTCCCGATTCGTGTATTACCCTATGCCGCCTGCATAAGAATCAGCTTAGATAAACGTCAGAATCCTGTAAAATCTCACTCCGGGGGTGTGGATGGAGATCGTCGTCAGCCTCGGCCAGATGGACGTGCGGGCCGGTGAGCCTGAGACCAACATGGCCCGCGTGGAGGCGTGGATCGCGGAGGCGGCCCGACGCGGCTCGGATCTGGTCGTCTTCCCCGAACTGTGGGACAGCGGATACGCTCTGGAGCGTGCCTCCGAACTGGGGTCCCCTCTGGAGGAGGGACGCTTCGCCCGCATCGCGGCGCTCGCCAGAGAGCATCGTATCCATGTCCTCGGTTCGATGCTGGAGCTTGTGCCATCCCTTGCCAGTGAGCGGCCCATCGCCCGGAACACCGCCCCCTGGTTTGACTCTGAAGGGAGGATGAGAGGAGCCTACCGCAAGCTGCACCTGTTCCGCCTGATGGAGGAGGATCGCTACCTTCAGCCGGGTGATGAGCCGCTGCTCCTCGATCTCCCCTGGGGTAGAACGGGCCTCGCGATCTGCTACGACCTCCGCTTCCCGGAGCTTTTCCGGGGATACGCGCTCGATGGGGCAGTGATGACCGTCGTTCCGGCCCAGTGGCCGCACCCCCGGCTGGAGCACTGGCGTGTGCTGCTCCGGGCCAGAGCTATCGAAAATCAGATGGTGATCGTTGCCTGTAACCGCGTCGGGCAGGACGGCGAGACACGCTTCTGCGGCCACTCGGTTGTGTATGACGCATGGGGAAAGATACTCATTGAGGGCGGCGAGGAAGAGGCATTGCTGACGGTCGCCGTCAACCTCGCCGATGTGCGCCGTGTACGGGAGACGATCCCCGTCTTTGCGGACCGCCGCCCGGACGCCTACCGCTCGACTTCCTGATCTCCGGCTGGCGTCCCTTTCTCTCCCACGACGGCCCGGATGTGCTTCCCGGGGCCGAACTCCTCAAAGCAGACAACACGCAAACCGGCTTCCTCCATCAGGGCAGGCTGATCATAGAGATAATCGCCCATGCGCTCCCACAGCCGCGCCTAGAAAGTCCCGGCACGGTTCCCGTCCGAGGGCAGGCCGATATCAACCAGCACAACCCGCCCACCCGGGCCGGTGACACGTGCCACCTCGCGCATCGCCCGGAGGGCGTCGGGGAAGCCGGAGAAAGCGAATGTGCTGACGACTGTATCAAACGCGCCGCCGGGGTAAGGCAACTCGAACACGCTCCCGCATGTGATCCGGCTGACCAGTCCGGCGCGCCTCAAGCGTCGCCGGGTGAATTGACACATGCCCCATGCCAGGTCCAGCCCGAAGCACCGATCGGCCCGGCGGGAGAGCTCAACGTGCAGCTTTCCCGGCCCGAAGCCAACCTCCAGAACGCGCCCTCCGTCAGGCACGTAGTCCAGCGCACGGCGCACCAGACGCCACCAGGCCCCGAACGTCAGCCAGTCCAGCGCGTTATAGGCCGGAGCCAGCGAGTTGTACACAACCTCGTTGAAGAAACGAAGCCACCACTCCTGCGCCGGAGTGCGTTTTTCTGTTCCCATTGGGGGTTCCCCTTAATTGTTATGGGCTTCCGCATACGAACGGGCGAACGCGACGCGCTCCCGGATCGGGGGATGGGAATAGAGGAGCAGAACGGCCCAGCGTTCCGGGTCTGCATCGGCCAGATTCTGGTTCGCCAGCCGTGTCATCGCGCTGGCGAAGGCCTCCGGCTTGCCCGTCGCCTCCAGAGCGTAGCGGTCGGCCAGACGCTCACGCCAGCGCGAGTAGGCGTTGCCGAGCGGCATGGCGATCAACCCCAGAACGCCCGTGACGAGGATCAGGATTGGGAGACTGGCGGGGTCGGCCAGCCCCGTCAGATGAAGCCTCTCCACGCTCCAGAGCAACGCCCGGTGCGCAGCCCAGAAGCTGATCAGCGTCAGCGCCGTGTTGATCACGATCCCAAGCACGATATCGCGATGAACGTGGTGGCCGAGTTCGTGAGCCAGCACCGTTTCGATCTCGTCGGCGGTGAAGTTCTCAAGGAGCGTATCCCCCAGAACGATGCGGCGCGTCGCTCCCAGCCCTACCAAAGCAGCGTTGGCGCTCTTGGTGCGCCTGCTCATGTCAAAGCGATACACGCCCCGCACATTCGTTCCGGCCCTGCGGGCCAGCGCGATCAGGCGCTGTGTCAGTTCGTCGTCCTCAAGCGGCGTGAACCGGTAGAACAGGGGAGCGATCAGAACCGGCCCCAGCGAGGAGAGGATCACGGTGAAGAACAGAATCACCCCCGCCGAGTATAGCCACCACCACTCCGGCGCGCTCCGAAGCAGCCAGTAGATGATCTCCAGCAGACCAAGCCCCAGCAGGCCGGAGAGCAGCAGCCCCTTGATCTGGTCGCCGATCCAGCTACCCAGCCTCTGGTTGCTCTGACCATAGCGGTGGGGCAGGATGTAGCTACTGTAAAATGAGAGGAGCTGGTCAAGTGCCAGATAGGGAGCGGCAAAGAGAATGCCGTAAAGCAGCAACGCCAGCGCCGGAGCCTGTGTGACCGTTCCTATCCAGTCCCGGAGCGACAGATACCACCCGCTGATCAGCCAGACGGCGAGATAAAGCCCCCCGACGGCCAGATCAACCAGCATCAGGCGGCGCTGGATGCGGGCGTATTCTTTCGCTTTCTGTTGCCGCTCCGCATCAAGCGTGACGGTTGCGGATGGTTCGCTCTGCCCGGTCTGTTCGGTCGCCATGATAGAGATGTTCCGCCTCCCGTGATCACCCATCGGTGTAGAGGTCCGGTCGCTGGAAGGGGGCGAGGGCGAGTGCCAGGATATGCTCGTAAGCACGCTGTCGGTCGGTGAGGCCCGCCGTCAGGATACCGACCGCTCCGGCGCTCTGCTTGGTGTTGTGCAGGCCGGTCAGCGCATCCATCGCCTCGCCCAGTTCGCGGCCCGCGCGGATGGCGTTCGCAACAACCGGCGGCAGAAGCGCGTTGACGCTGCCGCCCACGCCGATCCGGCCCGTCCGGTTGACCACCACACACCACGCGCAGGTCATCAGCCCGTGTTCGGTTTCCACCACGCCGCCCTCAAACCCCACCCCGTAGTCTGCATCCGGGATCAGGGCAGCGCGGGCGCGGTTAAGCGCGCCACGACGTGTTTCCTCGTCTCCCCAGGGCTGTGAAGCCACGCCCGACGAGACTTCCAGCCCGACGACGTGAGTTCGTGGCTCAACGCGCGAGAAGACCGCACGCGCAGCCGCGATCTTGACCGGATTGCTCGAACCGACGACCACTTTCATGATCGGGATTGTAGCGGGTCGCTGGCTGTGGTACAAACCACCTGACGGCCTGCGACTCGTGAGAGAGTCCGGCCAGTGGACAGAGACTCCGGGGGCTTCAAAAGGACGCATCATGTATGTGGACGCCATCACAACGGCAGCCGTAGTGGACGAACTGGGCGATCTGGTCGGGGGGCGTGTTCAGGCCGTCCTTGAACCGGACAAGCTCTCTATCGGGTTGGAGATTTACGCTCAGCGCAGGCGTCACTACCTGCTCATCTCGGCGGACCCTCAGACGGCACGCTGCCATCTGGTTCCCGATCGGCTGCGCCGGGGGGTCGAACGCCCCTCCCCGCTGGGGTTGCTGCTGCGAAAATACGTGGACGGAGCGCGGCTGATGGCCGTCGGGCAGCCACCCTGGGAGCGCATCCTCTGGCTGGATTTCTCCGGCTACGAGGGAGAAACGCGCCTGATCGTGGAGACGATGGGCAAGCTCAGCAACATCATCCTGACGGCTGAGGGAGAGATACTTGACTGCATCAAGCGCGTGGGGCCGGAGAGGAATCGATATCGCGTTCTCCTGCCGGGGAAGCCCTACGTCCCGCCGCCGCCCCTGCAAAAACTGGCCCCGGAGAAGGTCACACCCGCCCACATTGATGAGTTTCTTCGGAGCAAGCCGGATCAACCGGCCTGGCAGGCGCTGGTCAAAAACATCGCCGGTATCAGCCCCCTTTTCGCCAGAGAGGTGATCTACCGCGCCTCCGGCGATGCCACCGCACCTGCGTTCGACGTGGCGGCGGGGATCGTCCACACCGCCTTTGAAGAACTGATCGCAGACGTGCTGGCGAAGCGCTGGTCGCCCTGCGTCGTCCCCGATGAGTCGGGGGAACGCTATCGGGCCTTCGCGGCCTACAGCCTGACCCATCTGGAGGCCTGGACACCGGTAGAGAGCATCAGCGCGGCGATGGCCGCTTACTTCGGCGCGCCGGTTGGCCCCGACGCCTACGAGGCAGCCAGGCAGCCGGTCAGAGAGCAGATCGAAGCTGCCCTGCGACGGGTGCGCCGCAAGCTGGCCTCGCTTGAGCGGCAGGTGAGCAGTCAGGAGGAGATCGAGCTGTTGCGCAAACAGGGTGAGTTGCTCCTCGCCTACGCGCCCACGCTGGCCCCCGGCCAGTCGGAGTTCCGGGCACAGTACGATCCGGAAGGCCCCCCGCTGACGATCCGGCTCGACCCGAAGCTCTCCCCGCTTGAGAACGCACGCCGCTACTTTGAACGCTATGAGAAGGCCAAACGTGCCGCTGAGGACATCCCGAAACTCATGCGCTCCGCCCAACAGGAGATCGCCTATCTGGAACAACTGGCGACCGACCTCGATCTGGCCGAGAACTGGCCGGAGATTGACGCCGTGCGCGAGGCGTTGCAGGAAGCCGGATACTGGCAGGGACCCCGGACGCGGGGACCGCGCGGCGGCAGGCCGGGCATCCGGCGCTTCACAACCGGAGATGGGTTTGTGATTCTGGTGGGGCGCAACGCCGCTCAGAACCATATCCTGCTCACCGGGCGGTCCGCCGCTGATGACCTGTGGCTGCACGCCCGCGATAAGCCCGGCAGCCACGTTATTATCAGGAATGACGGGCGTCCCATCCCTGATGAGGTGATCCGGCGGGCGGCGGAACTGGCGGCCTACTATTCAGCGGGGCGTGATGATACGACGGTGGACGTGGACATCACTCAACGGCGTTATGTACGCCTGATCAGGGGCGGCAAGCCCGGCATGGTGACCTATAAAAACGAACGGACGCTCACCGTCAGACCGCGCGGCTGGGATGATCGGGCGTG
>DRKO01000340.1 GCA_011051745.1 Chloroflexota bacterium
AAAAAGTAGCCCCCACAGAGCGACTGTAAAGGGGGCTACTGCGGTTGTGCCCTGCCGCTCGGCCCCCCAACCGGATCGGTTCTCCGAATAACGTTCTGCACTGGACCCGGCTTAAAAGCCGGAGGGGCGATTTCAACAGGAAGAGCCTATGCCAGAAACGCGTCTGGACTGGATCATTGTGACAATCATCGTAGCCGTCCTGGGCTCACTCTGGGTTGGGATGACGCGCGTACGGGCCGGAGAGGAGACTCTGTCCGACCGACCCGCCGCTCCGCAGGTCGGGCAACTGGCCCCCGATTTCACCCTTACCTCGCTTGACGGGGAGCAGATCACATTAAGCGAGCTGGAGGGGAAGCCGGTCGTCCTGAATTTCTGGGCAACGTGGTGTCCCCCCTGTCGGGTTGAGATTCCCATCCTCGAAGCGGTCTCACAGTCTTTCGAGGGTGAAGCCATCATCCTGGGGATAGACGTTCAGGAAAGCCCCGGTACGGTCGAGGCGTTCGTGGAGCGCTTCGGCATGACGTACCCCGTCGTGCTCGATCAGGATGGCTACGTGGCGAAGGCCTATCAGGTGCGCGCCTTCCCTACCACTTATTTCATTGACAGCCGGGGGGTTGTGACGGAGGTCTTCACCGGCCCGTTGAACGAGCCGCTCCTGCGCACCCGCCTCATCGAACTGCTGGGACGGTAACATGCTACCCATTCTACAGGTCGGGCCGTTCGCGCTCCGCACTCCGGGGCTGGCTCTGCTGGCCGCCCTCTGGATCGGGTTGGAAGTCTCCTCCCGTGAAGGGGCGCGGCGGGGTATTGACGGCGACCGGATATACAATCTGGGATTCTATGCTCTCGTCGCCGGGGTGCTGGGGGCACGTCTGGGGTTCGTGCTCCTTCACCTCCGGCTCTACACTGGCATCACCCCCTGGACAAGGCTGCTGGGGGCTGTCTTCACGCTCACGCCGGGCACAGAGACCCCCTGGATCGGCCTCGTCCTGGCTGCGGGCGTGGTCGCTTACCTGATCTGGCGCTGGGGCCTTCCGCCTCTCGTCGTCGCCGATTCGTTCGCCCCCGGGCTGGCGATCCTGGCGGTCGGTGTCGGGCTGGCAAACTTCCTGAGCGGAAAGGCCTACTACGGCATCGAGACCACTCTCCCCTGGGGGATCAGCATGGGAGGCATCACGCGCCACCCCACCCAGCTTTACTTTGCGCTGGGCAGTCTGGCGACCTTCGCCGTCCTGTGGCGGCTGCGCTACCCTGCGCCCCCCTCCGGTAAGCGCAGCGGCGGGGCGAAAAAGCGTGCCGCCTCTTATCCATACCCGCCCGGATTCGCCGCTCAGGTCCTTGTGATCCTCCTGTGCCTGACGATTCTGCTGGTGGAGCCGCTCCGCGCCGACAGCCCGACCCTGCCGGGCGGGGTCCGTGTCTGGGAGGTGATCGCGTTGCTGGGGCTGGTCGCGGGGCTGGCGGGCTTTGTCTATCGCCCTCCTGTCTCCTCGAAAGCGGCCTGAATCCCACCTGTGCGCTATAATTCGGGCAGTAATTTGCCCCGATTGTGGAGAAAATCAATGCAGAGATCGCATAGCGGCTTGCAGGCCCTTCTGGATACTCCTTTCGTCCGGCGTGTACGCCGCAATCACGGGCTTGAGCATGCCACCATCCACCTGCTCGCGCAGCGCATACCCAACCTGCGGATCGTTGGCCGCTCGGATTCCAGCGGCTTCTGGCTCTTTGGCAACGTCCCGACCGAGGCCGTGCGCGAGAGCGCGACCCGCGCCCTGGAGCGTATGCGCAAAGGGGAGCATCATCTGGCCCTTCACCCCAACTGCGGCACCAATCTGGTCACGATGGCCCTGCTGGGTACGGTCGCGACCTTTGTCGCCCTGCTTGGCTCTGATCGGGAGCGCTTCGGCAAGCTACAGCGTCTTCCCCTCGTCGCGCTGGGGTTGATGATGACCGCCGTCGTCGCTCAGCCGCTTGGGATGAGGCTTCAGGAGCACATCACCACGCTGGGTGACCCCGCCGATCTGGAGATCGTGGACATCCAGCGTCTTGATCGCGGCGGGATGACGATCCACCGCGTCCTGACCCGCTCCACGTGAGCGCGGCCCTCGCGCCTCCAGCGGTGAAAAGCCATGTCTGTTGATCCGGGCAGCATCTCCCGGCTTGATCTCCCCTATAAAAATCTCGTCCTGACGGGCTTTCTGGGCGTTGGGAAAACGACCATCGGCAGGCACATCGTCCGGCGGCTGGGCGTGGACTTCCTCGACATAGACGAGGAGATCGAGCTACGCGAGTTGATGAGCATCTCCAAGATTCGCGAGTTATACGGGGATTCTCGCCTCCGGGGGCTGGAGCACGAGATGTGCCGCCGGGCGGCGCTGATGCGCCGGGCGGTGATCGTCGTCTCAGGGGCCGCCCTGCTCGACTCGCGCAACTTTGATGTCCTGACCGACACCGGTCAGGTTGTCTGTCTCTCATGCGAACTGGGCGAGGCGCTGAGGCGGTTGCACCTCGCGAGCGAACAGCACTATCGCGACCCCGTCATCCGGCGGCGTATGCTGAGCCGCCTGCGCCGTGAACACGCCGTCATCAACGACGAGCGCCTCCTGCAACTGGACACCACCCACCTGACCATCGAGGAGGAAAGCGACCTTCTCATCAAGCTCTGGTTGACGGGTGAGCCAGAGGGGCCACTTTTCCGCTATGGGCCGGGGCCACGCATCGAGCCGCCGCCCAGAGCACCGGTTGGCCTTTCCGGGCGGCAGGCCGCTCGCAGGCAGGAATAGGTCGCTATCCGCCTGCCTCTGTGGACGGAGGCTGTGGAGAGGACGCCTCAACCCCGACGACCTTCTCGATATCGGGGAAAAACTGGCGGATCGTTCCTTCAATCCAGCCGCGCAGCGTGTGCAGTGAGAGCGGGCAGCCCACGCACGCGCCGCCCATCTCCACAACGACGGTCTTACCGTCGAATTCAAGCAGTCTGGCCCAGCCCCCGTGATAGTGCTCAATGTAGGCGCTCAGGAAATCAACCAGCCCCTTCATGCGGGCATAGTCGCTCTTGCTTTCGTCCGGCACGTACTGGGGGAGATCGCTCATCGGTTACCTGTCTTTCCACTGAGCAGAGCCTGTCCGTTTGTGGCAACCTCAGTATAATCAATGTCCCTTCGGGGCGTCAATCCGACTGTTTCACGGGGTATGGAGGAGATCGAGGGGTATCATGCTCAAATCGGTGCTGGTGATCGGTGCGCATCCCGACGACGAAACGATGCTGGTTGGCGGTACGCTGGCCCTGCTTCACAGCCGGGGCGTGGCCGTCCATCTGGTGTGTGCCACGCGCGGCGAGGGCGGTGAGATGGGCGAGCCGCCTCTCTGCTCACGCGAGGAACTGGGAGCCGTGCGCGAACAGGAGTTACGCTGTGCTGCCCGGCAGCTTGGGATCGCCAGTGTTCGCATCCTGGGATATACCGACCCGCTGGTGGGGCCGGACGAGGAGCTTTACCCCTTTGAGGCCGATTTCGATACGCTGGTCGAGCAGCTTCGTGCCGCGATCCGTGAGGTGGAAGCCGACCTTGTCCTGACGCATGGCCGCGATGGGGAATACGGGCATCCGGCCCATCGTCTTCTCCACCGGGCAACGAAAGCCGCCGTGGAGCATTCCACCCGCCAGCCCCTCTTTTACACCTTCGCCGCCAGAGTCCCCGGCATCGAGGATCACATCTGGAACGACAGCGAGCCCGCTCATCTGGCCCTCGACGTGCGTCCCTGGCTGGACATCAAGGAGGCCGCCGCTCTCTGTTATCAGACTCAGCATGCTCTTTTCAAGCGGCGTCGCAACCTCGAGACAGTCCGTGAGGCGTTGCGGACCACCGAGTCGTTCCATCGCTACCTGCCGCCTGTCCGGGAAGGCTATCCGCAGGACCCGTTCGCCGATCTGCTGCGGGCCGCCGGGGCGTGGGTTCCCCGCACGCGCGGAACGTGACGGCGGGCGCGGCGCTGGTGATGAAATGAGCAGGAAACCACTCCCTGTCTGGCTGCCGGTTGTCCTCATCCTCCTGCTGGGGTTCGCGCTTCGCCTCTATCGCATCGAGGGCCAGCCCCTGAGCGGCGACGAGGCCTACAGCGCCGTTGTCTGGGTTCAGTCCTCGCCCGCCACCCTGCTGAACTCAATCGCGCTTGCCACCACCGAGCCTCACCCCCCTCTCGCGTTGCTCACCCTTCACTACTGGGCCCGGCTGGCCGGGGATTCAATCCTTGCCCTCCGGCTGTTCGCCACGCTGGCAAGCCTCGTCACCATCGCCGCCGTTTATGCCATCGCCCGGCGGCTGGGCGGGCGGATGGCGGCCCTGCTGGCGACCCTGCTCTGCGCCCTCAACCCTTTTCAACTCTGGTATGCTCAGTTTGCCCGCAATTACAGCCTGTGGATGGCGGCCAGCGCCGTCACGGTCCTCTTACTGTTGCACGCCTGGCGGAAGCCGGAGCGCCCCGCCCGGTGGGTTCCTTACATTCTCTCGGCGGTCTTCACCGGCTATGTCTTTTACCTTGAGGCCTTCCTGCTGGTTGCCCACAATCTCTTTGCGCTGGCAAAGGTCCGCCTCTCTGAAGCAGGCCGGAGGCTCCGGCTCCTGCTGATCTGGGCGATCACTCAGGCCAGCATCGCCGCCGCGCTGGCCCCCTGGTATCTGCGTCCGGAGCTATTCCTCAACAGCCGCGAGTACGAGCCGAACGGCGAACCGGCTAACATCCTGTGGGCCATCCAGAGCTTCCTGCTGGGGGATACCCTGCCCCCTCCGCTTCAGCATCCCCTGATCATCCAGCCGGAACACAGTCTGGGGATCGCTTCTGCGATTGCCTCCTTCATGGTCATTGTTTCCCTTGTCCTCATCTGGCGAACCGCCCGGCGGGAGACGTTTTACTTTCTCGCCGCTTACAGCCTGACCCCGCTCGCGATCCTGACGGGCCTGACGCTCATCACTGGCCGTCGCTACTTCCATCCGCGTTATATCGCCGCCAGCTCAACGGCCTTTATTCTGGTGGTGGCGTTCGGGCTGGAGGGGCTGACGAAGCTCCCCCGTCCCTCCCTCTCTCTCAGGCGGGGGCTTTCGATGGTCGGAGCGGGGACGATTGCCGCCCTCAGTCTGGTTGGGCTATGGAACTACCACTTCAACCCCGCATTTTC
>DRKO01000341.1 GCA_011051745.1 Chloroflexota bacterium
GGATGCCTGATTCGATTGTGATCCGGACGTCCGGCTCCTCGACCCCCAGCTTCTCCAGCACCAGCCGGGCGGCCATTGCCAGACCTTCCTCCGCGGCCTCTGCCAGCGAGAGCGTCAGGTTCAGCTCTCTGGCCTCGATGATTAAGCCGCTACCCGGCGTGCCCTCGCGCACGGTCGCCTGAGCCTGAAGATCGTGTACCGGTACGGCCAGCGCCGGTTGTCCGTACACGACGGCATGCTCCCCAAAGAGGATGACCTTGCCGGGTGCGGCAGCACGGGTGATCTTCATGAGGGAATGACGTACAGGATGATCACGACGGCCAGCCCCCACAGAAGCACCGTCGCCTGGAGAGGATAATCGCGCAGGAGGACTTCGTCGGGGGCCCCGCCCTCGCCGCGCACGTGGATCAGGTACAGGTAGCGGAAGATTCCATACAGCACAAAGGGGATCGTCAGCATCATAGCGTGGTTTTCCGGCAACCCCTCGGCGCTGAAGGTGTACAGCGCGTAGGTCAGGATCGTTGTGGCCGTGACGATCATGATCATCTCGTCCAGCAGGGCGATGCTGTACTGGTCAAGGATCGCCCGGTGGTTGTTGGCGTTTTCCTGCAACAGAACCAGCTCATGGCGGCGCTTGCCGAAGCCCAGGAACAGAGCCAGCATTGTCGTGAAGATATACAGCCAGGGCGAGAACCTCACCACGTCTACCAGCACGACGCCCCCGGCCACCCGCAGGAGGAATCCGGCGGCGATGGTCATCACGTCAATCAAAACAATGTGCTTGAGCCAGAAGGTATACGCAAACTGGAGCACCAGATAGCTCGCCACGATGACCGCAAAAGCTGGCCGCAACAGGTAGGCCAGAGGCAATGTGATCAGGGGAAGCAGGACGGCGGCCCCGACCGCGAGCGATTTTGAAAGCTGCCCGGAGGGCAGAGGACGATGGCGCTTGCCCGGATGGGCGCGGTCGGCTTCCATGTCCACCAGATCGTTGATCAGATAGACCGTGCTACTTGCCAGACACAGCAGTATAAACCCGCCTATCGTGGCCAGTAGATAAGGGGGATTATCCAGTTTGTGATCAAAGATCAGCGCCACAAAGATGAAACCGTTTTTGACCCACTGTTTGGGGCGCATGGTGCGTAGCAGGCCGCCAAGCTGGCTCATAACCGTTTTTCCCATTAGATCACAAGCGGGCTGCCGGAATACCTGTATTGCTCTTCCCGCTGAAACGTATGCTGGCCTCTCTCTGGCCTCTGGCTGTTGACCGCGTTATTATAATCCGTGGAGGTCTTTCTCTCCAAGCGGCCCGCCAATGCCGATCGTCCGGATGATTCCCCTCGTTGAGTGTAGTTGAGAAATGGCTCCTGAGCGAAAACGGCTGGATGTGTTGCTGGTGGAGCGGGGCCTGGTCGAGTCGCGTGAGTTCGGGCGGCGGCTGATCATGGCCGGTGAGGTGCTGGTAGATGATCAGCCGGTAACCAAGCCTGCGACGCGCGTCGCGACGGGTGCGAGCATCCGCCTGCTGAAAAAGCCGCCTTTTGTCAGCCGGGGCGGGGAAAAGCTGGCCGCCGCGCTTAAGACGTTTCGGATTGATGTCTCCGGCCTGGTGTGTGCCGATGTGGGGGCCTCAACGGGGGGGTTTACGGATTGCCTGCTTCAGGCGGGCGCGGCCAGAGTTTACGCCATTGATGTGGGATACGGGCAACTGGCCTGGTCGCTTCGTCAGGATTCGCGGGTTGTCGTGATGGAGCGCATCAACGCCCGCTACCTCGAAACTCTGCCAGAGCCGATTGATTTCGCTTCGGTGGATGTCTCCTTTATCTCTGTGAAGCACATCTTACCTGCATTGAAGGGCTGGCTGGCCCCCGCCGGGCAGGTGGTCGTGCTGGTCAAACCCCAGTTCGAGGCCGGTCGGGAGGCAGTCGGCAAAGGAGGGGTCGTCCGTGACCCGCAGACTCACTCTCAGGTGCTGAAAACCGTGCTGACCTATGCCCGCGCTGCCGGTTTCAGAGTGCGCGGTCTGATGCCTTCTCCTCTGCGCGGCCCGGCGGGCAACATCGAGTTTTTGCTCTGGCTGGGGCTGAGCGGGGCCGATGTTCCCGACCCGGACGCTCTGGTTGAGCAGGTGGTCAGGGAGGCCCATCCCGACTCTGACGCTCGCCCCTGAGTTGCCTGCCGCTATTCCGGGGCGTAAATCGCCAGCCGCGTGAACATGATGGAGATGGCTCCGCCGCCTGTCTGAACATACGGCCCGATGTCTCCGCTTTCCATGCCCGGAACACTGGCCGATGTTATCTCCCTGCCGTCCACATAAGCTGTCACGGTGTTGTTGAAAGCCCGCACACTGATGAGGTGCTCCCCTGTTGCGGGGTTGATCCCTTCCGGCAGCGGGCCTTCCGCGAGAGTGATGTCAGCCCCTCCATTTCGCTCAAGGAGGAGATAATTCCCGCTACACGTAACGGCGAAGATGCGAAGATTCCCCTCATCCCGGTGCTGGAATATCAGCCCGTATGCTCCCTGCCCCGGGGGGCACTGGATCGGCGCAGCGGTGATCTCGGCCAGAAACTCCCGCTCGTTCACCCGCGAGGTGAAGGCCCATAACGCCCAGGCTTCACCCCCCGGAAGCGTGATCCGATAGCCGCCGGGGAGCGGCTCGCCCGTGCCGTTCTCGGTGTTGAGCACCGGCCAGCCGGTGCGCAGATCGCTCTCGTAAATCATCTCTCCGCGCTGTGGCGGCCCGTCCGGGGCAGGCTCGGTGACTGCCTGACCGGAGGGAACAGACGCATCCGATCCTGCGCCCTGTGGCGTTTCGGGGGTCGTGGCGGCCCCTGACGCGGCAGGCGTCGCCTGCGGGGTAGGGAGGGGTGGGGCCGTCGCTTCGGGCTGGCTGCCTGAGCGGAAGCCGGGCATGTTGCAGGCTATCGCTGCCAGAAGCAGTGCTATGAACGCTGTGAAAGTGAGTCGTCTCATATCTCCGGCTCCGGTTAGAGGGTGGGGTACAGTCACGCCGTCATACGGTACTGTCGAGTGGGTTCCCTGTCAAGCCGGATGGTGGGAGCCCGGCAGGATGTGGCAATCTGCTGTGTGCGGGGCGAGGCGTCCCTGGTACAATCCTTCTGGTGATGGACACTGCTTACTAAAGGGCTTTCGAGAAGGCTTTTATGGGACAGGAAAACATCCGTAATTTTTGCATCATCGCCCACATTGATCACGGTAAGAGCACGCTGGCCGACCGGCTGCTGGAACTGACGGGGACGATCTCCGAGCGGGAGATGACCGAGCAGGTTCTTGACTCAATGGAGCTGGAGCGTGAGAAAGGCGTCACGATCAAGGCCAGCGTTGTTCGGATGAGCTATACCGCCCGCGACGGTGAAACCTACGAGCTTAACCTGATCGACACCCCCGGGCATGTGGACTTCTCCTACGAGGTTTCGCGAGCGCTGCAGGCCTGCGAGGGGGCGTTGCTGGTTGTGGATGCGACGCAGGGCATTGAGGCCCAAACTCTGGCGAATCTGTTTCTGGCGCTCGACGCGGGGCTGGAGATCATCCCTGTTGTGAATAAGA
>DRKO01000342.1 GCA_011051745.1 Chloroflexota bacterium
AGCATGGCTACCCGCCCGAAGCGCGTATCAAAGGCGCTGATGTCGTCGCCCCAGGCGAAGTAACGCCCCTCGTCGAAGAGGGTATAGGTCGGCAGGTACACCTTGTGGTGGATGTGCAGCAGCCGCCCCCGGCTGAGATAGGCCGCCGCGATGAAAAAGCGATGCCGCCGATCTTCATCCACGAAGCCCACCACCAGGTCCAGATCGCGGCTGGCCTCATAAAGCGGCTTGAAGATCGGGCTGTCGGGCGTGGGGTGGGTGGCGACCTCGTAGGTCAGGTCTTGCAGATTGTAGCCGGTCAGGGAGAGTTCGGGGAAGCAGAGCAGATCAACGTCCTGCTCTCTGGCCTGCCGGATGAAGTCCAGATGCTTTTCCAGATTTGCCCGCACATCGCCCAGAACGGTTTTGATCTGGGCAAGACCCAGCTTCACGCGCATGATGGTTTGACTCCTTAAGTGAGGGCTGCTTCTGGCGGAACGGGCAGCGGCCTTGAGGCGATCAGCGTACCGGTCAGGGCCAGCGCGACGGTCCCCAGATCGAGTACCTGATCGAGGCGCAGGCTGCCCACCGGCGGGACGGCGTCCCCCCGCGTGAACCCGATCCCGAAGGCGATCAGCCCCAGCAGGCCGAGCACGATCCAGAAGCGCACGCCCTGCCGTTGCACCCGCCACGCCAGAATCCCCGCCACGACGATGAGGAGCAGGCTCAGAACGACGCCGTAGAGCTGGCTGGCAAGGCGCGGCGCGACAACCCCGTAAAGATCGGGTAGCTCGGCCACCAGAAAGCGGGGATAGTCCGCCAGCGAGGCGACTTCCCGCCCGTGCCCGCAGCTTACCATCAGGCAGCCGCTATAGGTCAGCGCTGCTCCCATCGGCAGGATGAACGAGAGGGCATCCGTCACAGCCCGGAAGTTCAGGCCAAACAGCCTGCACCCCACCGCCAGCGCGGCCAGCCCCCCGACGACCGCCCCGTGCCAGTCTATGCCGCCCCGCCAGACCTGCGCGATCTCGACCATGTGCTCCGAGAAATAGGCCCAGTGGATGGCGACGTGCCCCAGCCGTCCGAGCACGATCCCGCCCGCTATCGCGCCGAGCCCGGCATCCACCCAGCGCGAGGGTTTCTCGCCGCTGAAGTGCCCGAACAGGGCGAGTAACCCCAGCCCGACCAGAATCGCCAGATCGAGCAGCAGCGTATAAGTGCGCAGGACAACGGGCCCGATGCGGCCCAGTTCCGGTAACATGATGTTCTAATGATACCAGCAGGGCAATCCGACCGGCAAAATGGTGGCTCCTCCCGATCGTTTACCACTCGCGCCTGCGAAGTCGGGCTGTCTCGCCTCATACATTACAATTTGTGATAAACCCGTAATAACTCCGTAATGGTTGATCATTTGAACTTACATTATACTGGGGATATACAGCATACTGACAATGGAGGCGGGTTGTTTGCCTCATATTTAATAGGGTCAGCCAGAGCATCTCTGAGGGAATTATGAGCAGTGATGATAGAAAGACCGACCGTCTGGACCGGCAGGAGATCGAAAAAAGCCGGAAAGCCCAGGGGCGAAAATCGGCTGTCGAAGAGGAGGAAGAACGCCTTATCAAAGCGGCCCGCGCCCACAAGGCCCAGGAGAGCACAGCCAAGCTGAACCAGAAGAACGATCTTCTCATTGCGCAGGGGCTGGCGTTCGGGAGGAAGATCGGCGGGGCCACCCAGTATATCAGGCTTCCCGCCCGGCTGGCAGGCCGGGAACTGCCGGACAATGTGCCCGTCTGGCGCATCGAACTGCACGAACTCAAGCCGGTGACCGAGCCTCTGGGGCTGGAGATCGTCGGTGACGTGGTGATAGGGCGTCGGACAGGGGGGACAGAGTTTCCGCCGGACCTCGACCTGAGCCCTTATGACGCGGCCAGGCATGGTGTTTCACGCAGGCACGCCCTGCTGCGCCCGACCCGCAATAATCTGTATCTTATTGATCTGGATAGCACCAACGGAACCGCCCGGAACGCGATCACACTGGGGCCGGGTGTCGCTCAGGCACTGAAGCATAACGATACCATCGCCCTCGGCAGCCTGACTTTTACAGTCAAGATCATTGAGAAGCCGTCGGCATCCCACAGGCAAACCCGCCTGACTCCCCAGCAGAGGATCAGACCGGAAGAAAGGACTGCCTCCGGGGATGGGCGGGCAGCTTCCGCCTCGTCGAACTCAAAGGAGAAGCCCCTCTCCGGGCGGGAGTAGCCTCTCTGGATACTTTCGCAGCCTAACTGCGCCAGCCGTGAGTCACCCCTGTGGACAACGCAGGGGTGACTCGCTATAATGCGGCGCGGCCAGCCAGGACACATGACCCATGCCCGGTATACCGACAACGTGGATACAATCATTTTATGAGACAACCTTCCGAGCCTTACCCTGGCATGGCTCCACCCCCTCCGGGGGCAGAGCCGCCTTCTCCCCGGCGAGCGGGCCTGCTTGGCCTGCTCACTTCGCCTGTTGTAATGCTGTCCGGCATCATGCTCTGTGTTGTCGCGACGGCGATCCTGCTGGCCTCGGTGGGGGGGGCGGTCGCCGGGCAGAAAGAGCGTAATCTCCAGGCCACCCAGACCACTGTCGCGGAGATCGATCTTCAGTTCCAGCTTGGCATGGCCGATCTTGAGCAGGCCCGCTACGCGCTGGCCGCCGAACGTTTTCGCTGGATCCTTGAGCGCGTCCCCGACTACCCCGGCGCCGCCGAGGGGCTGGCCGAGGCCGAGCGTTTGCAGAGCCAGGCCGGAACGCCACAGGCCACTCTGATCCCCGGCAGCGCGGAGAACCCCGACGAACTCTTTGCAGAGGCGCAGGCTTTTTACGATCAGCAGGACTGGCCGAACGCCATCGCCCGCCTTCAGCAGTTGCAGGCCCTTGATCCCCGCTACCGCGAGGTGGAGGTCAAAGAGATGCTTTACGAAGCGCTCAGCACGCTGGGGCTGGCGTACATCCGGGGAGATCGGATCGAGGAAGGGCTGGTGTTGCTGGATCAGGCGGAGGAAATCCGCCCCCTCGACGATCTGACCGAGGGCGAACGCTACCTTGTCACCCTCTACATCACCGGTCGGTCGTACTGGGACCTCAACTGGCCGATCGTGATCGAGAACTTTCAGGCGATTTACGAACTGGCTCCTGAGTATCGGGATGTCGCTCAGAAGTTGTGGGAGGCCAGAGTGCACTACGCCGGGCAACTCGAAGCGCTGGGGGCTTACTGCGACGCCGCCGCCCAGTACGAGGCCGCCCTC
>DRKO01000343.1 GCA_011051745.1 Chloroflexota bacterium
AATTGCGTGGCGTGAACGTCGAGGCAACGGCGGAGCTGGCCCGTCAGACCGGGCTGGCCGTCATCGCCTCCGGCGGGGTGTCCTCACTTGACGACATCCGCGCCCTGAAGGCCACCGACCCAGAGATCGCCGGAGTGGTGATCGGGAAAGCGCTCTACACGGGCGCGATCACACTCCGGGATGCGCTTCGGACGGCAGAGGGGTAAGCTCTAGTCCGAGGCTTCTCCTCCATTCCACTTGAGAAAGGCGGCTACCGATGGGTAATCAGGACATTTACCAGCGTCCCGTGGAGCTTCTTCAGACCCTTATCCGTTTTGACACCACCAATCCGCCGGGCAATGAGATCGAGTGCATCACGTACATCAGGAGCCTGATTGAGGACGCCGGACTCCAGACCACCGTTCTTGCCCGCGACGAGAATCGTCCCAATCTGATCGCCCGCCTGCCGGGCCGGGGTGATGCACCGCCGCTCCTGTTGCAGGGACATGTGGATGTCGTCACCACCGCCGATCAGGCGTGGGATCACCCTCCCTTCTCCGGCGAGATTGTGGATGGCATGGTCTGGGGGCGGGGCGCAATTGACATGAAGGGCGGCGTGGCGATGATGCTCTCCGCTTTCCTGCGGGCCAGAGCCGAGGGGCTGACACCAGCCGGTGACATCATCCTGACTCTTGTCAGCGACGAGGAAGCGGGCGGCAGGTACGGAGCCAAATACCTGGTTGAGAACCACGCCGCTCTGTTCGAGGGAGTTCGTTACGCCATCGGCGAGGGGGGTGGCGTGGCGCTGACCCTCGGCGGGCGAAAATTTTACACCATCATGGTGGCCGAAAAACAGCTCTGCCCTGTCCGGGTGACGGTACGCGGCCCCGCCGGGCATGGCTCGATGCCGATACAGGGCGGGGCAATGGCGAAGCTGGCCGATGTGCTCCACACGCTGGATCGCAAACGGCTGCCCGTACACATCACGCCTGCCGCCCGGCTCATGCTGGAGACGGTCAGCCGGGCGCTCCCCTTCCCGGATGGGCTGGTTCTGCGCGGCCTGCTTAATCCGCTCCTGACCGACCTCATCCTCGATATGCTGGGCAGCCGGGCCCGTCTCCTCAACCCGACACTGCACAACACCGCCAGCCCGACCATCGTCCGGGGCGGAAATAAGATCAACGTCCTGCCCAGCGAGATCACGCTCGATCTGGACGGCAGGCTGCTGCCCGGCTTTGGGCCTGATGACATGCTGCGCGAACTGCACGGGCTGCTGGGCGACGAGGTGGAACTGGAGATTCTGGGCCATGACCCCGGCCCTCCCGATCCGGATATGGGGCTGTATGACATGCTGGCAGACATCCTGCGCGAGGCCGACCCGGAGGGCACCCCTATGCCCTTCCTGCTGGCCGGCGTCACCGACGCGCGTTTCTTCGCGCGGCTGGGCATCCAGACCTACGGCTTCCTGCCGATGGACATTCCGGGTGAGTTGATCAACACCGTTCACGCTGCCAATGAGCGCCTCCCTGTTGAGGCGGTCGGGTTCGGGGCAGAGGCGATTTACACGCTGCTGCAACGCTACGGAGCTTCGTAGGGAGATGGCATCGTGTTAGCCAGGCGCATCATCCCCTGTCTGGACGTACACGCCGGGCGCGTTGTTAAAGGGGTCAACTTCGTTAACCTGCGCGACGCGGGCGATCCGGTCGAGCAGGCGAAGGTGTACGACGCCGAGGGCGCGGACGAGTTGATCTTTCTCGATATCACCGCCACGCACGAGGCCCGCGAGACGATGCTTGAAGTGGTCCGGCGCGTCGCCGATGCGATCTTCATCCCCTTCGGGGTGGGCGGGGGGTTACGCACCGCCGGGGATATCCGCGATACGCTCCTTGCCGGGGCGGATAAAATCTCGATCAACAGCGCGGCGGTGCGCAACCCCACCCTGATCACCGAGGGCGCGGAGCGTTTCGGCAGCCAGTGCATCGTTGTGGCGATTGATGCGAAATGGACCGGAGAACGGTATGAGGTCTATATCAGCGGGGGGCGCATCCCGACCGGGCTGGATGCGGTCGAGTGGGCGCAGGAAGTTGAAGCGCGTGGAGCGGGCGAAATCCTGCTAACGAGCATGGATCGGGATGGCACACAGCAGGGCTACGATCTGAGGCTGACGCGGGCTGTCGCCGGGGCGGTTTCGATCCCGGTGATCGCTTCCGGCGGAGCCGGACGGGCGGAACATTTCCTTGAGGTGCTGGCCGGCGGCGGGGCCGATGCAGCGCTGGCGGCCAGCCTGTTCCACTTCCGGCAGTTGAGCATCGGAGACCTGAAGCGCTATCTGGCCGGGCACGGAGTACCGGTGCGGCCCCTGATCGATCAGTTGTAACCGATCCTATCCCTGCCCGATCCGGTGCAACCCGATCACCGCCTGTCCCAGGCTCAGCCCCCCATCGTTGGCCGGAACCTGCCGGTGGCTCAGCACCTCGAAGCCTGCGGCGCGTAACCGCTCCCGTGCCAGCCGCAGGATCAGCCGGTTCTGGAACACGCCACCGGAGAGCGCAACCGTTTCCAGCCCTGTCTGCTCGCGGACCATCTCCGCGGCCCGGCTGATCATTCCGGCAATGGTGAGGTGGAAAGCCGCCGCTATCTCGCTCACCGGGCGGCCCCCCTGCACATCGCTGGCGATGGCCGCCAGCATCTCGCCGATCCGGATCACGCCTTCCCCATCAATCGTGAAGGGATACGGGCCGGCTCTCGACAGATTGGCTTCCCGCGCGGCCAGCTCCAGCGCGATCGCGGCCTGCGCCTCAAAGGTCGTGACGGGGCAGATGCCCGTCAGCGCCGAGACCGCATCGAACAGCCGCCCGCAGCTCGACGTGAGCGGTGTGTTGATCCCCCGCTCAACCTGCCGGATCACGATCCGCCGTTCCTGCGCCGGGAAGCTCCTCAGCGTCGGCAGGTCGGGGAGCATCCCCTGTGTCGCCAGCAGGTAGCCCCACGCGATGCGGTATGGTCGTCGGATGGCGGCCTCACCGCCCGGCAACGGCAGATATTCCAGATGGGCCGCGCGTTCGTATTCCTCCACGCTGGCGATGAGTATCTCCCCGCCCCAGATCGCCCCGTCTGGCCCGTAGCCCGTTCCGTCCAGCGCCACGCCGATCACCGGTCCCTTCCGCCCGTGCTCGGCCAGGCAGGCTGCGATGTGGGCATGATGGTGCTGCACCGCCAGCAGCGGCAGGCCACGCTCTGCGGCCAGTTCGCGGGCCAGCCGGGTTGTCAGATAGGCCGGGTGCATGTCGTGGACGATCACCTGCGGGCTGACCTTGAACAGTTCCGAGAGGTGTTCAAGCACCTGTCGGAAATACTCCAGAGCTTCTAACGAGTCAACCTCGCCGATGTGCTGGCTGAGGAACGCGTCGCTGCCGCGCAGCAGGCAGAGTGTGTTTTTCATCTCCGCGCCAGTCGCCAGGATGTGCTTTTCAGAACGCCAGGGCAGGCGTACCGGATAGGGAGCATCCCCCCGCGAGCGCCGGAGCGGCTGGCGCGCCGCGTCACCCTCTCCAGCGAAGCGATCTACCCACCAC
>DRKO01000344.1 GCA_011051745.1 Chloroflexota bacterium
CCGACCAGTACCCCACCTCCTGTGGGGCGGTCGGGTCGGCCAGATCAAATACACGCAGACCGCACACTCCATCCGCCAGATAGAGCGTCTCGCCGTCGAGCGCTGCACGCAACCCGTCGCCGGGCGTGGAAGCATAGCCGCGCACCTGCGGGTTGCGCGGATCGGCCAGACTGAGCAACACCGCCCCATCGTCGCCCAGCGCAAGGGCTGCCAGCGCCCCATCTGGAGAGAGCGCAATATCGAGCGCCTGTCCCCCGCCCGTCGGGGTTACGTTCAACAGACGGGGGGCAGCATCCGGATCGGGTGTGTTCGTCTCGACCTCCAGCAGGTCAACCCCTCCCTCCCAGCTTACCAGAAGACGGGACTCATCCAGCGGCAGCAGATCATAGACGAACTGCCCGGAAGGGGAGACGTAGGTAAACAGCGCTTCGGGATTGTGGGGGTCGGAGAGATCGGCAACCAGCAGCCCGCCGCTGTGCAGGGCCAGATAAGCGCGATCGCCGAGCTGGGCGGCCCTGTCTACCGCGCTGACCGTCGTCAGATGCCCGATCGGAGTAAACTCCTCACCGTCCCACCCGATCAGAGAAAGCCCGTTCGCCAGGCTGAGCAGCAGCCGCCCACCCGGGGCGGGGTCAATGTGCGTGCCGGGGGCCAGAAGGGGCAGGGTGGCGAGCAGCCGGGGGGCAGCCGGACGGGTTATGTCCCAGGCGGTGAGCGAACTACCCAGCGCGAACAGCGTCTCACCCATCCGGTAAACGGCGTGAGTTTCCTCAGGGTGAAAGATCGTCCCCGCGCCTGAGGCTGTGAGATCGATCACGCCCAGCCCCTCTTCGCCGTAGGCCACAAAGGCCAGCCCCCCATCCACAAGCAGGGCCTCACCTTGCATTTCGATCTCGCCGCGCGGGATGACGTTCTCATCCATAAAGGTCAGGTCGTAAAGGCTGAGCGTCCCCCCGCCGGGCACGAAAGCTCCCAGCAGGTTCCCCACGAACACCCCCCGTTCGGCGGGGGCTGGAAGCTGCCCTGACCGGGAGACATAGAAACGGTCGCGGCTGCTCACCTGCAGGCGACTGATAGTCTCATCGGCCAGCCCGTAGATCGTCGCCCCATCGGGGCCGGGGATCAGATCAGTTGGGCGGCGCGTGCCGAGCGAGTCGAGCAACGCGATCCCGCTGCCCGGACTGGAGACATCAACCACCGCCAGGTTTCCATCGGCCAGAGAGAGATAGGCCAGCCCCCCCGCTAACGCCAGTCCGGTCGCCGGAGCCGGAGTGCGGATATACATCACAGGCTGGAGGTAGCGACGCTCATAGATGGACAGCCCTTCCGGCCCCGCGGCGTAGAGATACTCATCATCCAGTGCCAGACCCACCACCGGGCCGGATGTCTCACGTCGGAGGAGCGAGGGCGGCGAACCCCCGTCCTCTGGCGTGTACAGGGCGATGCCCGGCTCGTCGGTAGAGAAGGCAAACGCCCCATCCTTCAGCGCCAGCCCCCTCACCGTCACGCTCCGGTCGGCCTGCTCGATGAGCCGGGGGCTTCCCCCTTCGGCCAGCCCCAGCAGCGCCCAGCCCGACCGCCCCCCGACCAGCAGACGATCCCCGGCCAGTGCCAGCCGGGCGATGTCCGGGGGAGTTCCGTAGCCCCCGCGCGGGATCAATGCCCCACCCTCGCTCAGGTCGTAGCGGCGCAGCCCTCCGTACCCGGCTGCCAGCCAGAGGCTACCGGCGGCAGGGCGAGCGTGGTAGGTGTGTCCCGTGCTGCCCACGTTATCCAGTTCGACGGGGTAATCGGGGGCAGCGATGCTCAACGCCACCACATCGGGGCCTTCACCCATGCTCGTCAGAAAGAGCCGGTCATCCAGAACCTGAATGGATGAGAGACGACGCAGGGCGGCATAGGTGCGCAGATACACCGGCTCAGCCGTGGCGCGGGCGTCGTAGACCGTGATCCGGTCATCGCTGAGGGCGTACACGTACACACCGCTCAGGCCCATGTGGATCGCAGGCGTCCGAACGTAGGTCAGGCGGCCTATCCGGGCGGGCTGGTTGATGTCTACGACGGAAAAACCCTCCCCATCGGCCACGTAGGCCCGTTTACCTGAGATGCTGAGACTGAGCATCTCATGGCCCGGCTCCGGCGGCAGAGTTCCAACCAGCGCGGGCCTCTCCGGGCGGGTGATGTCAACGGCCAGCAGGCCCGCCTCTCCCGCCGCGACGTAGAGCGCCCGCCCCCGCCGCTCGACATCAAGCGCCGGGCCAGCGAGGGACAGGGTGGCAAGCAGAGTCTCGCCGCCGGGGCGGCTCGCCTCAATGACGGCCAGACCGGCCTCGTCCACGGCAGCATACAGGTAACCCCCGTAGAAGACGGTAGCGCGGGCGGTCCCCGCCAGCCGGATGCGCCCTATCAGGCGCGGCTCGGAAAGGTTGGCCGTGTCCACGATGGCGATGCCCTCCTCGCCGAGCGCGACGAAAGCACGCCCCGGCGCGAGGGTCACGCTTTGCGGCTGGCCGGGCAGCGCGAGGCGGGAGACCTCAAGCGGACGATAGCGGTTGCCCACATCGAGGATCCGTAATCCCCCTGCTTCGGCCACATAGGCGACATCGCCCTCAACCTGCACATCGTAGGCCGGGCGATCCGCTTCTCCGTAGACCTGCACCGGTCGGTCAGGCGCGGCCAGCCAGATGATCTTGAGTCCCCCGGCAGCGTCGGCGATGTAAGCGTAGTCATCCCGGATGGTCAGGCGGCGGCCTCGATGAAGAGGAGCATACAGGCCAACCCGACCCGCCGCAGACGAAGGATCAATGAGGAGCACCTGCCCCCCGCTGCCCACCGCCAGCAACGACCCGGCCATCGCGACGGTCTCGGCTGTTGCGATCTCCGGCAGGGAGCCGATCAGGTGCGGCTCAGCCGGATCGGCAATATCCACCGCCAGAACTCCGCCGTCTCCACCGGCAACATAGGCCCGCGTGCCGTCCGCATCGAGGGCCACATCAAGCGCCTCACCGGGCAGAGCGAGCGTCGCCAGCAGGCGGGCGTTCCCTGAGGACTCCACCTGTAGCAGGCGCAGCCCTTCTTCACGGGCGGCGATGGCGATCAGGCCTTCCCGGACGGCGAACGCCTGCCCCCCACCCGGCGTGAAGCTCAGACGTTGCGGCGTATTCGATTCACCTCCGGCCCCCAGAATGAGGAAGCCCTTTTCGGTCAGGGCGTAATAGAAAGGAAACGCCTCAGCCAGATCGAGGATAAC
>DRKO01000345.1 GCA_011051745.1 Chloroflexota bacterium
GCCATAACCATACGCCATACGCCATACGCCATAAGCCATAAGCTATATGCCATGAGCCATAAGCTATATGCCATAAGCCATAAGCTATATGCCATAAGCCATATGCCATATACCAGTGATAAGGAGGATGTACATATGCCTGAAAAGTTTGATCTGATGCCGTTTGTCGGGCCGTTGCTGAAGCTGCTGCGCAGCCGCAAGTTCATGGTGGCGGTGATGACGCTCGTGATTGATGTGCTCATCGCCTACGCTCCGGCGCTGGAGCCGGTGCGCGGGGAGCTGCTCTCCGTCTTCACGCTGGTGGGGTCGCTGCTGGTGGCCGCTATCGCCTACGAAGACGGGCAGAGCAAGGCCAGCGAGGCGCAGAACGGCTCGTAGCAGGGGCGGGCAGGGACCGGGCATCTTTCCGGCCCCTGCCCCCGCATTCGCACCTGGAAGGAGGGTTCTATGACCTGGACCGACCCCACCACCCGCCAGACCGGTGACCTGATCACGGCGGCCATCTGGAACGGCGATGTGGTGGACAACCTGAGCTATCTACACGACCGCGTGGTGACGCGCTACTTCTGGCCTGCCAACGTGAGCCAGGCGTTTACCGCCTTCGGCGATCATCCGGCGGCCCTGCTGAACAGCTCTCAGGGGCAGGTGTACTGCCCGCTGAACACCCCTGAGGACTTCGACAGCCTCGTGGCTGCCGAGATCGTGCTGGTCACCGCCTCGGATACGGCGAACTGGCCTTACGCGCTCTACTCAGACTACGGCGCGGCCTCGACCGGCGACTACAACGCCTACGATGAGAGCCTGATCGGGCAGTCCAAGAGCCTGACCGGCAACCGGCTGGAGACGATTGACGTAAGCGGCGTGCTCTCCAATCTGGGCGCTTCGATGGTGGCCGGGGTGAAGATCACCACTTCCTCGGTGACCAACATCTACGTGCTGGGGCTGGTGCTGCGCTACACGCGGACGTAGAAGAGAGGAGACACAGAGATGACCGATCAGATCACGATCACCTCAGCCGATGCCATCACGATCAACGCGGAGCGGCTGGGGGAAGAGCTTGCCGCCGCGCTGGGCGTTCCGGTGACGGTCTACGCCCGACACGAGCGGGGCGTGCTGCGGGAGGGGATCATCCGGCGGGCGGACGGGCAGCCCTTCCCGCCGGAAGAGGTGGCGACCGTCCGCGCCGTCGTGGCGGCCCACGACCCGGCCCGCCTGACGGATGCTCAGACGGCGGAGCGCGATCGTCGGCTGGCCCGTCAGGCGGCCTATGATCGCCTCTCGAAAGCCGATCTGGCCGCGCTTCAGAACGCGATCGGGAGCGCGGAGACGATCACGGCGCTGCGCGACGGGATCACTCAACTGGCCGGGCTGGTCTCCGACCTGCGGGCGATCATCGCGCCGCCCGGTTGAAAGGAGCCGGTATGATGCCTGATATGCTGATCTCGGCGCTGGTGCAGGCCCCGTTTGTGCTGGCGATGGCTTACCTTGTCCAGCGCTTTCTGGCCCACCTCGACGCCCGCGATCGCGAGTGGCAGGAGACGATCAGGCGCACCTACGAGACGGTGGACGCGCTGGCCGAGCGGATGGACGAACTGACCGGGGCAATCAAGGACCTGCGGGACATCATCCTGACCCATGATGCGCTCACGCGGGGGCGTGTGACCTCGCCGCCGCCCGTCCACGCCGCTGAGCGGTTGAAAGTGGCCGGGAAGAAGCGCTGATCTGCGGAGGGGGCCAGCCCCTCCGCCCGGCCATCAGCTCCCATCCCCCCGATGATTCGGGTGGCGTGCGAGAAATATCGCCTGTACAATAGGCTGAAGGCTGAGGATCAATCTATTGCACGGAGGTGGGAGGTAAGTGATGGGACGTAAAGTGTGGATCGCGCTGGGAGCGCTGGGACTGGTGGCGCTGGCCTGTACCTGTGGGCCGCTCTCCGCGCTCACCCAGGCCGGGGAGGCCATCCAGAGCGGACAGGAGACCATTGAGGAACTGGAAGGACTCGCCAACGATCTGGAAGGTCTGGGCGAGGAACTCGACAACCTCGATCTCGGGGAACCGGGGACGGCACAGGCTCCCGCCGGAGCAGATGAGCAGGGCATGGGTGGGCTGCTGGGCGGTGGGATGGGGCTGGAAAACCTCGACAGCTACACTGCCCGGCTGGTTGTCACCTTCGAGGGAACGGACCAGGACGATCAGCCGATCAACTCGCAGTTGACCATCAACATCGCCTATCAGAAAGAGCCGTTCGCGACCCGCTTCGAGATTCAGGGCGGCGGGCCGGGTGTGGAAACGTTCGGACTCAGCAACGTCGGAGAGGGCAGCTCGCTGGTCATGACGGTGGTCGAGAATCGCTCGTATCTGGAGACGGTTGACGAAAACGGCGAACGAACCTGTCTGGGATTTCCACTGACCGAGGCAGACCTGCAGGGCGGGACTTTTTCCCTCTCGCCGGAAGATGTCGTTGATATCCCCAGTCTGCCGGAGATGGCGGAGGTCGGTGAAGAGACGGTCAACGGCATTCCCTCCAAACACTACCGCGCCGAGGGCGTTTCAAACGGCGAGTTGAACAACGCGACGGTGGATGTGTGGATCGCCAGTGACGGCGACTACCTGACCCGGATGCAGATCACCGACGAAGGGTACTTCGAGGAATTCGGGACGGGCGCAATGATGATGAGCTATGAGATTCTGAGCGCCAACCAGGGCGTGACGATCACTCCGCCCGCCGACTGCGAAGTGCTGGATTTCGAGGTCCCGGAGGGCGATCAGTAACTCCGACATTCTGAGGCTTTGATCGGGCAGGGGCGCGGCTCCCGCGCCTCTGTTTTCTTTTTGCCTGCGCCTTCCGGGGGCGGGAATGCCTGCAGGAAAGTTTCGTGTAGATTTTATGATTTTTTCATAGACAAAGGGCCAGCTTCTGTTAGACTAATTAGCGTAGGTGAAATACGGGCAGCAATCGCCGGTCAGGCTGGAAAGTGGCCGGGATGCTTTGAAAACTTACACCGGGTGTCGGGTGCGAAGCCCTTCGGAGCCGCAAGGGCGCGGGTTCACTGGCAGGCCTCACAGGACATCTGCGCCGACGCCCTCCGGATGCCGGAGATACGTTGCGCTTTCTCCCTCCCCGGTTTCCTGAATCGCACTGCTGCGCGGTACAACATCGTACGAGAACCCTTTTTACTGGAACAACTTTTCGAGGAGCTTATGACTTATAAACCTCACATCCTGGTAGTTGATGACAGTGAGACAAACCGCGATCTTCTGAGCCGCATCCTGGGAAATTACCGGGTGAGTACGGTTGCGAGCGTGCAGGGGGCACGGACTCAACTGGCGCTTGATCCCCCTGATGTTATGCTGCTGGATGTCATGTTGCCGGACGTGGATGGGCTGACGTTCCTTTCTGAACTTCGTGA
>DRKO01000346.1 GCA_011051745.1 Chloroflexota bacterium
CGGCGTGATATATCGTGCGGGCAGCCTGCGGTGCGTCTGACACAGCACAGGGACAGAGCCACGTACCCACACACCGGGTAGACACACCGTCCCGAACTTCCCCGTTACGCGCTTCGCCGGGGGAGAGGCCACCTCCCTGCCGGGATCGGCTCTGGGCCAGCGCTGGAGAGGCTTCTGAGCGTTCTTCTGCAAGCAGGAGTACAGGACGTAAACAGCTACATACCCCTGCCCGTAGCCACTCATGGCGCGGCTGGCCCGGAGCCTGTGCCGTCAACTATCCGCCCGGCCCGCCGCCCGGTCGGTCACCGCCGGGGCCGCCGCCGCCCGGTGCGCTGCCACCGGGGCCGCCACCGCCCGGCGCGTTGCCACCGGGGCCACCGCCGCCCGGCGCACTACCACCGGGGCCGCCACCGCTGCCCGGAGCAGGGCGATCACCGAGCGACATCTCCAGGTCGTTCAAACCGTGCTGGGCCTCGGCGTTGTGGCCGCTGGCTAGGTTCACCGTGACGCTATCCCGACCGCTGAAGCTGTTCGCCAGGTGTGAGCGCTCGCCCCCGAACTGGGAGAAGCCCGCTGCCGCGTTGGCGCCCAGCTCGGCGATCGTGTTCAACTCGTCCCGCGTAATACGGTCGTCAGACAGCGCCCCCCGCGTGAAGTCCAGATACTCGAATCCGGCCTGAATGGTGGAGGGGAAGTCGGGGGGGACGAAACTCGGCGCGGTGTTCAGCACCTGCGTAACCCTGTTCTCGATCTCAGCCTGAACCGTGGTGGTGAGGTTGCTGATCTGGGCCTGAACCTGATCCACGTTTGCCTGCACAGCCATGGCCGTGGCCTCCAGCTGGTCGATGGTTTCGACCGCCACCGCCAGCCCCTGGTCGAGCGTGGCCTCGATGGCCGCCAGCTCAGAGTAGATCGCCTCGGTGTTCGCGGCCAGGGTGTCCAGGTCTTCTTCCACTGCATACAGCAGGGCGATCGCCTCCGTGCTCAGATCGCCGTAGTAATAGTAATAGGCGTCCAGTAACTCTTCCGCGTAGGCGATGGCCTCCTCGACGGCGTAGTAGTAATCGTACACGTAGACGATCTCTTCCTGGGTGATCGTGTCGTCGGAGGAGATATCCTGCGTGGCTTCTGAGTATTCCTCCGAGGCCGCTGTTGCCTCTGCCACCGCCTCCTCGATCAGGGCCGCCAGTTCTTCCTCGCTCATGGTGACGTATTCCTCCGTCTCCGGCGGCGGAGGGGGCGTTGGCGTCGGCAGCGCAGCCGCTGTGGCCTCGACGGCGGCGTCAATCGTTGCCTGCATCACCAGATCGGCCATATCAGTCGCCTGAATGGCCGCGTTGACCGTGGCGTCAACATCTGGCTCATCGGCAGGCGCTCCCGGCTGGCTACATGCCGGGACGGTGAGTGTGAGCACCAGCAAGAGCGCCATCGGTAAGTATCTACCCGGGTTCATAACATTGAAATCCTTTCCTTGGGGCGCGTTATCCCGACCAGTCACCTGTCAATCTATGATCGGTCGGCTGAGATGACAATGGGGACTTACCCCACCGGCAGGACCTTATCGGTGGGGGCGGGTGGTTCGGCGCTGAACGGTGCTCCGGTCGAGCGAATCCCTTCAGGGGGCGGAGAGGCGGCTGGAGGCGGTGAGGTAGCGGTACATCTCACGGGCGGCGCGGCCCGGCGCCTGCCTGGAGATCATCCTCCCTCCTCACCGAACGACACCCGCCCGCCGCAGCGCGTAGAGGATCACGCTTTCCCAGGGGGTGCCGGTTTCGACGGCGACATAATGCACATCGCGGTTCAGGCAGTAGGCGGCCATCCCGTCGCGCCACTCGCGCAGTCGGCGCAGGTAAAGATCGCGCATCGCGCCGTCCACCGTGACATCCTGCCCCGCGCCGGTCTCGCTGTCGATCAGGCGTAGATCACCGGCCAGTGGCGGGCTCACCTCGTCGGGTGAGAGGATATGGATCATGGCGACCTCATACCCGCGTCCCTGAAGGGCGTTCAGCCCCTGCCGGTAGCCGTTGGGCGAGAACATGTCGCTGATCAGCAGGGCCAGTCCGGGCCGACCGCCCCGCAGGGCATAATCGCGCAGGGCGGCGTTGAGATCGGTTGTGCCCCCCGTTTGCAACCCCTCGACCCAGCCCAGCAGGCGCAGCGTTTGCCCCCGCCCGCGTGATGGCCCCCAGCGTTCCGCCACGCCGTCGCCGCTCAGCAGGGCGAGCGTCACCCGGTCGCCGGTGCTCAGCGCGATGTGCGCCAGCGCCGCCGCCAGACGTTGCCCGTAGCGGAACTTGTGCGCCTCGGAGGAGCGGGCCGGAGACGTGGCGGGCGGCCAGTTCATTGACTCGCTGGCATCGAGCAGGATGTGAACGGCTAAATCTTCCTCCTCCTCCAGCAGCTTGATGAAAGGCCGCTCCAGGCGGGCGTAGACGTTCCAGTCCAGCCGCCGGAGATCGTCCCCGTGCGTGTAGTCGCGGTAGTCGGCGAACTCGATGGATGTGCCGCGCCGGACACTGCGCCGTTCGCCCTTCATCACTCCGGCGCGGACTTTGTGGGCGATCAGGGAGAGTTGCTCCAGCTTGCGCAGCGTGGACTCGTCAAACAGGCGTTCGGCGGGCATCGTCACCGCTCTACTCTTCCTTCCTGCCCTGAAGCACCATGAAGATCGCCACCCCGCCCAGCACGACCATCGTCCCGCACAGCAGCGCGAGGACGAGCGTTCCTACCATCGAAACGGCCACTTCCCCGATCCTCCTTTGCCCCTGTTCGATAGGCCCCTCGTCCCTCCGACGCCGCGCAGCACGCGCAACGCCAGTCCCACCGTGAACGGCCCCAGCAGGAAGACGCACAGCCCCGCGATGATGGCAAACTCGAACGTGCCGATCCAGCGAAGCATGGCCCTACTGAAGCGGCACGCTGGCGACCAGATCGGCGATCACATCGTCTGGACGCACTCCCTCGGCCTGCCCCTCGAAGTTGAGGATCAGGCGATGACGCAGTGCTGCCGGGGCGACCGCCTGCACGTCCTCGAAGGCGACGTTATACCGTCCGTCCAGTAACGCGCCGATCTTCGCCCCCAGGATGA